>JADGPN010000528.1 GCA_017882465.1 Solirubrobacteraceae bacterium | reverse complement strand
AAGCGCGGCCGCTTTGAGTCGCCCGGCCTTCAACGCGCCGCGATCGATGCGTGGTGCCAGGCGCGCGGGATCGAGGTCGTGGATGAGATCCGCGACCTCAACCGCTCGGGCGGTCACCTAACGCGCCCTGGACTGGAACAGGCGATGGGGCTTGTCCCGACGCTTGCGGACGGGATCGTGGTGGCGCGTGGCGATCGCGCTTCGAGGCGGGCGCTCGATGGACTGGGCCTGCTTGACCAGTTGGAGAAGGCCGGCGGCTGGATCGCCGCCGCCGACGGCACAATCGACACCTCCACGCGCACGGCCAAGATGGCGACCACGATGCACTTCGCGATGGCCGAGAACGAGTTAGAGCGCTATCGCGAGACCTCGGCGGTGGTCCACGAACGCGCGATCGTGGATAAGGGGCGGCACATGGGCGGGACGCCGTTCGGCTATCGCCGCGACGCCGACAAACGCTTGGTCATCCACACGCCCGAGGCGAAATGGGTGAAGTGGATCTTCGAGCAGCGCGCGGACGGGCGCGGGTGGGCGTCGATGTCGCGCGAGCTGACCGAGCGCGACGTCCGGCAGGGTACCGGCCGGAAGCTGACTCACCACATGCTGCGCCGGATGGTCACCCACCGCGTCTACCTCGGCGTGGCCTACCACGGCAAGCACGTCCACCCCGACGCCCATCCGGCGCTCATCGACCCGGTGCTGTTTGAGGCCGCGAACCGTGTGCTTCCTGGCGCGCCGCCCCCGCGCGCGGGCCGCGTCAACGTCATCGGCGGGCTCCCGCGGTGCGCTGGGTGCTCCTACGTTCTGAAGCCGCTCATCACCCGCGCCGGCGACTATCGCTGGCTCTGCCGCACGCTGTTGGCCGAGCAGTCCGCCACGTACGAATGCCCGGCTCCGGCACGGATTCGTGGCTCCGAACACGACACCCTCAAGCGCCTGGTGGTGGATGCCGCGAAGGAGTTCGCCGTCAGCGTCGGTGTGGAGACCACCGATGATCAGCGTTTCGAGGTCGCGCAACGCGCGCGCGTGGACGCTGAGCACGTCCTCGATGACGTCTCGACGCTGAAAATGCGCAAGACGCTCGGTCCCGAGCGCTGGGACAAGCTGTTGCGGGAGGCGTCGGCGAGCTTGGAGGCGGCGAAGATCGAGGAGACCCGAGCGCGGACGCACAAGCGGGTGAACCGCCGCGTCTGGCTGTCAGATGCGTTCGATCACCTCCCGCCGGAACAGCAGCGCGGCGAGCTACGCACCCTGGTCCGCTGCGTCATGGTCGAGGCCGGCGAGGGGCCGCTCGCCGACCGCGTTCACGTCCTCCTCCCCGACGATCCGGTCGAGCTGCCCCGGCAGGGCGTCCCCAGCGTCGCCCGTCGCTGGACTCCAGAGGACAGGTCGCCAGTTCCCGCGGAACCGGCGCTCTAACGCCCGCGCGAGGATGCCCCCGGCTGCAGGAGTGCGCGCTCTCGCGTCGCGTCCTCCATCAGAACAATGCCTCCCGGACCGCCGCCAGAGGGTGGTGCACCCGCCTCCGAAAGAGGAACCCACCCGTGAAAGCACCAGCAGGACGCCTGGCCGGCTGCGAGAATGGCCAACAACCGGCGCTCACGGTCCGGCGTCAGCTTCGCTCGTACCGGCGACCATGTCGCCGCTTTTCACGGCGAGCTCAACTCCCGCGCTGGTTCGCTCGCGTGCATTGGGCGGATTCAACTGGTCGTCGCAACGCTCGATGAAGGAGGGTTGCGATGGGCAGGCCGAAGGAGTGGGCGTCGGAGATGACGGGGCGGCCGGTGATGCGGTCGCCGGGGCGGCCGTGGGTGGCGTCTCGGGCGGATCGCGCGGTGTTCTGGCTCGCGATCGCCGACGGGATGACAACGGTGGAGGCCGCCGAGCTGACGGGCGTGTCGGAGGCGGTTGGTGTCCGGTGGTTTCGGGACGGTGGCGGGATGCCAACTGTCTCTCTTGCCCCGCTGTCGGGGCGCTACTTATCGTTTGCTGAGCGGGAGGAGATCGCGCTGCTCAGAGCGCGGGGTGCCGGCGTCCGGGAGGTCGCCCGGCAGGTTGGGCGGTCACCGTCGACAATCTCGAGGGAGCTGCGGCGCAACGCGGCCACGCGCGGCGGGAAGCTGGAGTACCGCGCGTCGATCGCGCAGTGGAAGGCCGAGCTGATGGCTCGGCGTCCGAAGACCGCGAAGCTCGCGGCTGGCGAGCGGCTGCGCGAGTACGTGCAGGAAAGGCTGTCCGGTCAGGTTCGCCGGCCGGACGGGACCGCGGTGCCGGGGCCGGCGACCAGGCCGTGGAACGGTCGCAACAAGCCGCGCCGTCAGGACCGCAGGTGGGCGAAGGCGTGGAGCCCTCAGCAGATCTCTGCCCGGCTGTGCCTGGACTTCCCCGATGATGACGCGATGCGGATCTCCCACGAGGCGATCTACCAGGCCCTCTACGTCCAAAGCCGCGGAGCGCTCAAGCGAGAGCTCGTCGCGTGCCTGCGAACCGGTCGGGCGCTTCGGGTCCCGAGGGCGCGATCGCAGCGCGGCAAGAACTTCGTCAGTGAGGAGATCATGATCAGCGAGCGGCCCGCCGAGGCCGAGGACCGAGCAATCCCGGGGCATTGGGAGGGCGATCTTATCCTCGGGACCGACCGCTCTGCGATCGGCACGCTGGTGGAGCGCTCGACCCGCTTCACGATGCTGCTGCACCTCCCGCCGTCCGAGGACCGTCAGCCAAGGGTCAAGAACGGGCCGCCGGTCACCGGGCACGGCGGCGAAGCGGTCCGTGACGCGATCGCCGCGGCGATCACCACGCTCCCCGAGCAGCTGCGACGCTCGTTGACCTGGGACCAGGGCGCCGAGATGGCCGAGCACACCAAGCTACGGATCGAGACCGGCCTGCAGGTCTACTTCTGCGATCCGCAGAGCCCGTGGCAACGAGGCACCAACGAGAACACCAACGGGCTGCTTCGCCAGTACTTCCCCAGAGGCACCGACCTGGCCCGACACAGCGCCGAGGACCTCGCCGCGGTCGCCGCAGCACTGAACGGCCGGCCGCGCAAGACGCTCGGCTGGCGCACCCCCGCCGAGGCCCTCAACGACCACCTGACCAACGCCGGATGACCCCCGATCGGCGCGCACGCGGCTATCGCCGCTCCGGCACTCGCTCCGCTCGCGCCTACGCAACGACAGCCGCGTCACCAGACCCCTTACTGTCCAGTCACCAACACACTGTTGCGAGGACCGGTTGAGTCCGGGCAGAAGCTCACCGACGACGGTTTCGAGCCGAGCTTCAGGCGGACACCGGCATGGCCCCGTCGTTTGCGATCGAGTCCTTCACCGATGTCGAGGCCGACGTGCGCCAGTCGGTGGCCCGTCTTCGTCATTCTTCATTTCTGGTGCACCGGGAGCGCGCCCGCGGGTTT
>JADGPN010000527.1 GCA_017882465.1 Solirubrobacteraceae bacterium | reverse complement strand
TATCCGCTGCCGCCGCAACCCAGGCGAGGGACTAGCGAGGCATCGGCGGCTCTGCAAGCAGGCACCCAGCAGTCGAGTTGTCCAGTATCGGACTGCCGCTCACGGGCGCAAAGCGGCCATCCTGGCAGCCGACCCACCGGTGCACGCCGCCGGAATCGAACAGAACCGGCCACGCCGGCGCGGCCATCCGCGACCATGCCGGGCGGTTCCTCATGCGGCCGGAATCACCTGCCTATCGCCGAATCCAGTTATGCGAAATTTCACAGTGCGCCAGGTGGTTTGAGGAGGTTGAGATGACCTGATCTGACATAAGCTCGTTGTCGCCTACGGGTGTGAGTCCCGTCCGGGTAGCTGCCAGGAGGCCCGGTAGCAGGCTGGCGGCTTGGTCTGGAAACGGGCCGGGTCGAAGCCCAGCGTCGAAAGCCCCTTGGGGGGAGCAACTCAGCGGTCCGTAGCGTCAAGCGAAGCCTGCCGCGCCGTTAGAGCAACCGTCTTCGGGCGGGAGAGGGAGAGCCGAGCCGAGTGTGTCACGGCGAAGGCCATGGAAGGGGTGTAGAGCCTGGATCGCAGCCCTGAGGAACTCCCCGGCGTAATGGGCTCGGAACGTTGGGATGGTGGCAACGGGAACCTGGGAGGCCCTCCCCGGCCCGGCGGTCTGCGGAGAGCGCCGGAGCGGCCTGTCCTGTAACCGGTGATGAGCCGGGAAGTGGGCGGGAGCCGGGTGGGCGTCGGAGGCGGGAGCTATACCCAGAAGTTGTGGATGCGCGTGAAGAGGAAGGCGGCGTACCTTCCCGGTTGATTGAAGACCGAAGCCGGCGATGGCCGGCAGGAAGGCACGCCATGCAGGATGTTCGCACGCTCCCGTTCGGGGAGGGCAACGAGGGCAGGATCTCGCTGGATGATCTCGCGCGGGAGGGCGCGCTTCGGATGATCGCCGCGGCGCTCGAGGCCGAGGTTGACGAGTACGTCGCGTCGTTCGTCGACGAGCGTGACGAGGACGGGAAGCGGCTGGTGGTCCGCAACGGGAAGGCGAAGGAGCGCAGGCTGACGGTCGGGTCGGGGACGCTGGCGATCCGGGCTCCGCGGGTCAACGACAAGCGCGTCGAGGAGGAGACGGGGGAGCGCCAGCGGTTCAGCTCGGGGATCCTGCCGGCGTATGCCAGGCGGTCTCCGAAGGTGACCGAGGTGCTGCCGATCCTGTATCTGCACGGGCTCTCGACCGGCGATTTCGGTCCCGCGCTGCGGGACCTGCTCGGCGAGGACGCGTCGGGGCTGTCGTCGAGCTCGATCCAGCGGCTGACCGAGGTCTGGCAGGCCGAGCACGCCGCGTTCCGGGAGCGGGAGCTGCGCTTTCACCGCTACGCGTACCTGTTCGTTGACGGCGTCAACGTGGCCGTCAGGCTCGGCGAGGACTCCAAGCTGTGTCTGCTGGTCGTGATCGGTGTCCGCGAGGACGGGTGCAAGGAGCTGCTCGCCGTGGAGGACGGCTACCGCGAGTCTGAGGACTCGTGGGCGGCGGTGTTCCGCGATCTCCGCGACCGGGGGATGAACGAGCCCAAGCTCGTGACCGGTGACGGCGCGCTCGGCGCATGGGCGGCGCTGCGCAGCGTGTTCCCCGGAACCAGAGAGCAGCGCTGCTGGGTCCACAAGACAGCCAACGTGCTCGACGCGCTCCCGAAGCGGCTGCAGCCGCGCGCCAAGACGCTGCTGCACGAGATGGCCGAGGCGCCCACCCGCGCGGATGCTCGCAAGGCGCTGGAGCGCCTCCGAGCCGAGTTCGACGCCAAGTACCCGAAGGCCGTCTCCAAGCTCGACAAGGACTGGGAGCAGCTCACCGCGTTCTACTCGTTCCCGGCCGAGCACTGGCGGCATCTACGGACGACGAACCCGATCGAGTCGAGCTTCGCGACCGTCAAGCTGCGCACCAAGGTCACCAAGGGCGCCGGCTCCAAGAAGGCGGCGCTCGCGATGGCCTACAAGCTCTTGGACGCCGCCCAGGAGCGCTGGCGACGGTGCAACGGCCACGAGCTCGTCGGCGACGTGCTCGACGGCGTGACGTTCAAGGACGGGATCAAGGTCACTGACGACGAAACCACGACGGACGAGAGGGTCGCCGCCTGATCATTCTTCATTGCCCAATCCACAACATTTGACAATTGATCGACCTGTCCGGTCAGCTCCGGTTGAAGCGCACGACAGCGTTCCCCCGGTAGCAGCGGAACGCCACGTAGCCCATGCCTGCCGGGAACACCTCGTTGCCGAAACAGCCAAAGCCGAACGCGCTGTACCGCACGATGACGGGGTTCGCAGGGTCCCAGCCCGGCCGGTCGCGCTGCGGCCCCGAACGTCTAGCGACGCTCCGTGCGGTTACGCATCCCGTGTTCCTCGCGCTGATAGCGAACGCGAGGTTGCTTGATTGCGGAGCGAAGCCCACGAAGCTGCATCGATGTGAAGGACTTGCTGCCCCAGCCGAAGCGACTACGAGCAGCGAGGTCAGGGCGGCGGCGACGATGGTGATGTGTTTCCTTCCGTGGGTTTGATTGGGTGAGATGAAGGCCAGCGGCGGTGCCCGTGGGCCCACTGTTAGTACTGGCCTGAGTCGCAAACACCGGATTCGAACCGGTCGCCCTTGGGGGGCTGCCAGTGGGCCCCGGTCCGATTGCTCGGGTCCGGTGGCCTGTTTGCGATGGGCTCCGGGCCGGACTGTGAGGGCTCGGGCGCGCCTGGGCGCTGGATGGTGCCAACCACCTGATCGGCACGCGCGGTCTTGAGGATGAGGTCATCGTCAACATCCGGGCAATGGTCGAGGCGTGGTCGTCCATCCTTGATCCCGAGTGGTCATCACGATCCTGATCAACACGCACCAACTAGTCTCGCCGGAGTAGAGTCGCTTCCCAGTGGCATTGAGCCCCGGTCAGCGCGTGAGTACGCCCCATCCCAAGTACGTGGGGCGAGCCGAGGGCGTCTATGTGCGTGATGCGCCCGACGACGTGGTTGGTCCCGCGGTGGATGGCCGCACACAGCGCATCCCGCAAGGCACCGTCAAGTACCCGGACGGCAGGACGAAGACGTGGCCACGGGACGCGATCGAGCCGATCGACTCCTAGGGTCGAGGTCGCGCTCGGGGACGGACGTGAGATGGCGGCGGGCAGGTCCTCGTCGGCACCGCGTCCGTTCTGTCGCGTCCTGGCCTTGACCGGCACGCCGACCTCGGCATCCCGGTGGCTGAGCAGCCGCTCGTGGACGGCGCGGCGCAGGGCGAGGTTGGATCAGCGGACCGGCGAAGCCGAGAGGCCCCCTGGGCGCCCACAGACGACGGCGCTCGCCATCGCCCTCACCACCGGCTCGATCAGCCGCGGTGAACAGCCTCCGCGGTGCAGGCCTCGCACGAAGTTGGAGAAGCTGGTACGT
>JADGPN010000526.1 GCA_017882465.1 Solirubrobacteraceae bacterium | reverse complement strand
GAAGATGCGTTACTTTGTACGGAGCGACGCCGGATCGGCCGTGGTGGCGCGCGTCAGGGCGGTCGCTCGGGGACGACTCACGCATCTACGGGATCATTCTCAGCCGGAGAGTGGACCCGAAGATGCGTTAGGGGGAAGCGTTTAGACAATATGGATTGACCGTCCGTCCGGCCCGCGGTGTAAAAAGGGCCGGCTCCCCCACGCCGGTCGTGGGGTGAGGTTCATGCCGCGCGGCTCCACCCGCGCGGCGGCCCACAACCGCATATTGGAGGAACCAGCCATGGCGAAGGCTAAGACCCTCGTTGGCTTGGATGTGCACGCGACGAAGATCGTCGCGGCGGTCCTTGACGCCGAGACCGGGCAGTTGCAGACGTTTTCGATGAGCGGCGAGAGCACGACCGCGGCGGCGTTCTGCGCGGGCTTGCCGAGGCCGGTGCGGGTGGCGTATGAGGCCGGTCCGACCGGCTACGGCCTGGCGCGCGAGCTCGCCCGCCGGGGGATCGAGTGCGTGGTCGCGGCGCCGAGCAAGATCCCGCGCGCGTCGGGGGATCGCGTGAAAACTGATCGGCGCGACGCTGAGCATCTGGTGCGGCTGCTGTTGGCCGGCAAGCTGCACGCGGTCAGGGTTCCCGGAGCTGAGGAGGAGGCGCTGCGCGACCTGGTGCGCGCTCGCGACGCGGTTCGGATGGATCTGATGCGAGCTCGCCATCGACTGTCGAAGCTGCTGCTACGCCACGGGATCCGGTTCGATGACGGGCACGCGTGGACTGATCGTCACCGCCAGTGGCTGGCGACGGTCACGCTGGAGTGGCCGGCGGCGCACTCGACGCTGTTGGACGCGCGCGGCGCGATCGACGCGCTCGCGCACCGACGCGATGGGCTGGAGCGCGAGATCGTCGCGCTGCTGCCGGCGTGCCCGTGGGCGGTGCAGGTCGGGCGGTTGCGGTGCCTGCGCGGGGTCGACACGCTGACCGCCGTCGGCCTGTGCGCCGAGATCGGCGACTTTGAGCGCTTCGCCCACGCCGAACAGCTCATGAGTTACGTCGGACTGGTCCCCAGCGAGTCGACGACCGGTCAGCAGCGCCGGCTCGGGTCGATCACCAAGACCGGCTCCGGGCACGCCCGCCGGCTGCTGGTCGAAGCATCGTGGCATTACCGTGCCCGGCCGAGCATCGGCCGGGCGCTGACTGACCGCCAACTCGACCAGCCCCCAGAGGCGATCGCGATCGCGTGGTCAGCACAACGACGCCTGCACCGCACCTGGGCACGCCTCGAGGCCCGCGCGAAACGCCGTACGATCATCGCGGTCGCCGCCGCCCGCGAGCTCGCCGGGTTCGCCTGGGCGATCACCCAAATCGAGTGAACAGCCCTACCGACAACGTCATCCCGTCGGCTGGGTCGGTGGCGGCCCGGCAACGCGCGGGGAACCCGCGAGCTAACTATGAGCAACCCGCCCCCCACCAAGGGCTGGCCACGCCCGATCTTAGACAGCGGCACCCCACGACGAACCATGGTCCTGCGGTGGCAACCCGCGTATATCAGTCTGACCGCGCGTCGCGCACAGCCTGCCGGACCGCCACCCACCCAGCCGACCACACACACCCATCACGTGACCCGCGAAAGCGAGAAATTCATGACGCCCCCCTTGACAAAACGCTCTCCATATCAGTGACTCATGCGCCCCTTGCGGGGCGCACCCGGAACGGATGAAAATGTTTGTGCGTCGCTGGCGCGGCGTGCGCGGAACCGATGAACTGCTTGGCGGCCGCCCTGGTCGACGTCGGCTCTAACTGGTGCCAGAGAGCCCGGATATCAGTGAGACGCGAGAGTCTCGGGCACCCCGAACTGTTGCCTTGAGCACGCGATTCAGACTCCACAGCATGAGGCTCTCCCGGGCGGTCGTCCTGTCATCCGATGTTCGGGAGGTGTGTCGTGAATCGTTTGATCGAGCGTTGCGCGATGCTCGATGTCCACAAGGCGCAGGTCACCGCGTGCGTGCGCGTTCCTGACGGCGACGGCGGCCGCCGGCAGGAGATCCGCGAGTTCCGCACGACGACCGCGGGGCTGATCACGTTGGCGGACTGGTTGCGGAGCTGGGCGGTGACCGTGGTCGGGATGGAGTCCACCGGCGTCTACTGGCGGGCGATCTACTATCTGCTCGAGGACGAGTTTGAGTGCCAGCTGTTCAACGCCCGCCATTTGCGTCACGTTCCCGGGCGCAAGAGCGATGTTCAAGATGCCGAGTGGGGCTGCCAGCTGATCGAGCACGGCCTGGTCCGCACGAGCTTCGTGCCGCCGCGGCCGTTGCGGGAGCTGCGTGACCTGGTCCGCTACCGCAAAGCGAAGATCCAGGAACGCGGACGGGAGGTGCAGCGCGTCGAGAAGACGTTGCAGGACGCCGGGATCAAGCTGTCCTCGGTCGCCTCAGAGGTGCTCGGCAAGTCCGCGCGGCTGATGCTCGACGCGATGATCTCCGGCACCCACGACCCACAGTTGCTCGCCGAGCTGGCCAAGGGCGCGCTGCGCAAGAAGATCCCCGCGCTGCGTGAGGCGCTCGAAGGCCGCTTCACCGGCCACCACGCGCTGCTCGTCGGGCAGATGCTCGCCCAGATCGACTTCCTGGACGAGACGATCGCGACACTCTCCGAACGCGTCGAGGAGCTCACGGGCCCTTTCTCCCGTGAGATCGAGCTGCTCGACACGATCCCCGGTGTCGATAAGCGCGCGGCCGAGATGCTGTTGGCCGAGATCGGCCCTGACATGAGCCGCTTCCCGACCGAGCATCACCTCGCGTCCTGGGGCGGGATGTGCCCCGGCCAGCGCGAGTCCGGCGGCAAGCAGCACTCCGCCGCGACCCGCAAAGGCTCCAAATGGCTGCGCGGCACCCTGACCGAATGCTCCAAAGCGATCGTGCGCACCAAAGGCACCTACCTCTCCGCCCGCTACCACCGCATCAAGAGCCGACGCGGACACGCGAAGGCGACCGTCGCGACCGGCCACAAGATCCTCACCGCCGCCTACCACGTCCTGGACAAGGGCGTCCCCTACAACGAACTCGGCGAAGAGTTCTTCTACCGCCGAGACACCGAGAACACCGAACGCTACAAACGCCGACTCGTCCACCAACTCGAACGCCTCGGCCACCAAGTCACCCTCGACCCGCTCCCGGAGGCTGCCTGACCCAAACGCTCCCCCACCCTGAAGGCTATTTTCGATTCAGTTGGCTTTGGGCGCCGCGGTGTTCGCCCCTGAGGTATCTCGCCGGTCAGAGGTGGTCATCGATGCGGGCAAGCCTGGAGCGTCCCGCTGCGCCCCAGAGTAGGATCGCGGGCGAGGCCGACTGACTACGATCTGGATCGTGGCAATCACCAGTACGATCACGGTCAGGATGCGCTCGCTCCGTGGGATCTCGTCGAAGAT
>JADGPN010000126.1 GCA_017882465.1 Solirubrobacteraceae bacterium | reverse complement strand
GCGATAGTGGCGGCCGCGTCGCCGGACGCTCGTACTTCCGTTCCAGCTCAGAAGCCTCGGCCGTAGCGCTGCAGACTCCTCGATTCTGGTAGGAAAATACGTTCAGGGTGCGACCGCCGCCTCGGCCGTTGCCGTTTGTAGCGTGACGGTGTGCCCGAGCCGTTCGAGGTGAGCGACGAGTCGTTTGGTCGTTCGTTCTTGCTGTTTGCGCTCGGCGTCGGGGTGAACGATCGGCGGGCGGTACAGCTCGCCGTTGTTGAGCATGTGGTAGAGCGCGATCAGGATCGCGTGCTTGATCGCACCGATCGCGACCTTGTGCCCGGAGCGCGCCTTGATCCGCCGGTACTTGCGGGCGAAGTGTCCGCCCTTGACGCGGATCGCGCCCATCGCGGCGTCGTGCAACGCGCCGTCGAGCCACTTCGGACCTTTACGGGTCTTCCCGCTGCGTCGTTTCCCGGCGGACTTGTGGTTGCCGGGGCATTGCGCTGCCCAGCTGGCGAAGTGCGCGTCGGAGGGGAAGCGGCTCATGTCGGTCCCGAACTCGCCGATCAGCATTTCCGCGGTCCGCGCCTGGATTCCGTCCAGCGAGCACGCGAGCCGGACCGCCAGCTCAAAAGGACGCTTGGGTCCTTGGTCGCCCTCGGTGGCGATGTGCGCCTCGATCGCGTCGCCGAGCGCAGCGATCTCGCCGTCAAGGAAATCGATGTGACGCAGGATCCCGCCGATCAGCAGCGCGTGCTGGGAGCTGAACCGGCACCCCTCGAACGCCTCGATCAACGCCGAGTGCTTGACCCGCATCCGGCCCTTCGCCATTCCCGCGAGCGCCTGCGGATCGCGTTGGCCGGCGAGCAGCGCGTCAAGCATCGCGCGTCCCGACACGCCAAGGATGTCTGAGGCGACGCAGTCGAGCTTGATCCCGGTGTCCTCCAAGCTCTTGTGCAGCCGGTTGGCCTCCTGAGCGCGCTCACGCACCAGCGTCCGCCGCCGGCGGGTCAGCTCACGCAGCTCACGCACCGGCTTGGGCGCGACGAAGCTCGGATGAAGCAACCCGAACTCAAGCAGCTGGCACAGCCACTGCGAGTCGCCGACGTCGGTCTTGCGGCCGGGAACGTTTTTGACGTGCGCCGCGTTGCACAACAGCAGCTCGAACTCGTCCTCCAAGACCGCCCAGACGGGCCGCCAATACACGCCAGTGGCCTCCATCGCGACCGTCGTGACGCCCAGCCCAGCAAGCCAGTCACGCAACGCCAACAGGCTACGGACCGTCGTCTTGAACTCGCGCACCTCCTCCCGGCGCCGGCCGTTCTCGCCAGGCGTACGCACGCACGCCGTCACCTGCGCCTTGTGCACATCCAACGCCGCAGGACACTCCACCACCTGATCCATCACCAACCTCCGCATCGCGATCTACGCACCATCGCCGCCCGGAGGGCCCAGCAACAACAGACGAGTCTGGTAAACGTGCTCAAGGCACAGTCCGGCATTCCGGCAAGGACCCAGCGCCATACTCTTGACGGGCCTCAACGGGCACCAGGCAAGCGACGCGGCGTCACAGGGCGACCCCCGGATCCTCGCTCATTTTCACGACGCCCGCATGGCCGCCCGCGGCCCCGGATACTCTTGGGCGAATCCGATCGTGCGCCGCGGCGCCGAGCGCGCCGGGCCGCGACGAGCGCAATGTCGCCAAAGGAGTCGTTGCGTTGCGAGGACTCGGACGGCTCCCTCCGTCGCATAGGAAGCGTGCGCTCCGACCGGCGAGCTGTCGATGAAAGCGCAAGTCCGGCCAGCGAGAGGATGCGGGTAAGGCCCGGGCCTCGGCGCCCGCTGTAACGAAGCTCTGGCAGTCGACTGAGGGGTGTCAGCGCGCCCGCAGCATGTCGATCACGAGATCGAGGTGTCGGCGCCAGTCGAAACCCGGCTTGCCGCCCATCGTGGAGCACAGGCCGCACATCAGCATCGCGATGTCGTTCGCCTCCACGTCTTGGCGGATCGTGCCCGCACGCCGGGCACGGGCGATCAGCAGTCCCGTGACTGCTACCAACTCTTGTTGCTCGGCTTCCGCCTGCATCCAGATGTTCTCGCCGGCGCCCGCCAGCGCATGCTGGACGGCGGCGTCGCTCGCCGCCGTCTGCGCGTTGCGACGCAAGAGATCCTCGAGCACGGCGAACGGCTCGCCGTGCTGCTCGAGGGCCTCACGAGCCCGCGCGGCGAACAGCCGGAACTTCTCGCGCAGGAGCTCCACCAGCAGCGCCTCTTTTGTTTCGAAGTGGCGGTAGACGGTGCCCACGCCGACGCCGGCTTGGCGGGCGACGTCGTCGATCTGCGCGTTCGCCCCGTACTCGGCAAACACAGCCCGCGCGCTTTCGAGGATCCGCTCGCGATTGCGCCGCGCGTCGGCGCGCAGCGGGCGCTCGGTATGGATCACAGTGTCGGCCACAGTACTTTCACCCGGCTCGCTTGACAATCGGAAGCATAGTTCACTATAGTGCCTGCGCAACCGGAACCGGAGGTCTGCTTCCATGACGTCGATTAATACGCCACAGACGCCGCCGCTGTACACCCCTCGCGCCAAGAACTTCGCGCTGGCGCTGCTGGCGATGACGCAGTTCGTGATCGTGATCGACGCGTCGATCGTAAACGTTGCGCTGCCCTCGATCGGGACGGCGCTGCACTTCGCGCGCACCGACCTATCCTGGGTCGTGAACGCGTACACGCTCACCTTCGGCGGCTTCCTGCTGCTCGGCGGCCGGATGGCCGACCTGCTCGGGCGCAGGCGCATGTTCATCCTCGGCCTGGTGGTGTTCTCGCTCGCGTCATTCGCCGGCGGCGTCGCCCAGTCGGAAGGGTGGCTGATCGTCGCACGCGCAGCGCAGGGCGTCGGGGCCGCGATCGTCTCGCCGGCGGCGCTGTCGATCCTCGTTACCACGTTCGCCGAGGGCGCCGAGCGCAACCGCGCACTTGGTATCTGGGGCGCGGTCGCAGGCGCCGGTGGCGCAGCCGGCGTGCTCCTCGGCGGGATCCTCACCAGCGGCCTGAACTGGCGCTGGGTGCTGTTCGTCAACGTTCCGATCGGGATCGCCGCTGCGGCACTCGCGCCGCGTATCCTGGTCGAGAGCCGCGCCGAGGACGGAGCGAAGACGTTCGACATCCCCGGCGCAGTCACCGTCACCGCCGGTCTCTCGCTGCTCGTCTACGCAATCGTGGACACGGTCAACGTGGGCTGGGGATCCTCGGCGACGCTCCTGAAGATCGCGGGCGCCGCGGTCCTGCTGGTCGCCTTCGTGATCATCGAGCTGCGCGAGCGTCACCCGCTGATGCCGTTCTCGATCTTCCGCCTGCGAACCTTGCGCGGAGCGAACATCGTCGGGCTGCTGATCGGCATGTCGCTGTTCTCGATGTTCTTCTTCATCTCGCTCTACCTCCAGAACGTGCTGCACTACTCGCCGATCAAGACCGGAATCTCATACCTGCCGCTCGCGGTCGGGATCATCCTCTCGGCAGGAGCCGCCTCGCAGCTAGTCACGCGCCTCGGCTTCAAGCCGCCGCTGATCGCCGGTTTGCTGCTGATCGCCGGCGGGCTGCTCTGGTTCTCTCAGGTGCCAAGCACCGGCGGCTCCTACGCAGCCGACGTGCTTGGCCCCTCAATACTGGCCGCGGCCGGGCTCGGGTTCGCGTTCGTGCCGGTGACGATCGCCGCGGTCGCCGGGACCGAGCCGCACGAGGCGGGGCTAGCCTCGGGCCTGATCAACACCTCGCAGCAGGTCGGTGGCGCGCTCGGGCTCGCGATCCTCGCGACGGTCGCCAACAGCAAAACCCAGAGCCTGTTCCAATCGGGTGTTCACAACACCTCGGTCGCCTTGACCAAGGGGTTCGATCAGGCGTTCCTCGTCGGCGCCGGCTTCGCCGTCGCCGGTGCGATCCTGGCCGCGCTGCTGATCTCCTCACGCGACAGCCGCGACCACTCAAACGCGGCCCGCAGCGGGGACGCAGCTGCCGAGCCCGTCGCGGCAGGCTGACGGCCCTTGCGACCGCTCGCGTCGCTTTTCGTCGCATTGCGGGCGCGGCTCAACCGAAGGGCCGACGACTTCGGCTTGACAAAAGGAGAAGCCTGCGACTGAGCAAATTCCGGGCGCTTGTGCTCACGCGTGAGCTGGACGGCGCTTTGGCGCACAATTCCCGGGAAGCGATCGTCGTAGTAATCGACGTCTCGCTCGACGTGGAAAACAGCATTCCGGGCGTCTCGTAGCGGCTCGCGTAGGATTCGGACGTCTTTAGTTAGCGAATTCGCCGCCGTACCGGATACCGCGCGATGAGCTACCAGCGATGACGGCGTACAGCAGTCCGTACCAAACGAACATCGCCCACGGAACTCGGGCGACCCAGTCTCGACGTCGCTCCATCCCTCTTCCCGAAGCGCTTCCTCGGACTGGCGTTTGGATGTCGCCCAGATCGAGTGGCGGTGGAGTCGCATGAGGTGCTCGTCGTTGACCTCTCGGAAGGAATCGCTGTCGGACGATTTCCCGCCACTCCTCGATGCTGTACTGGTCCCCGATCGGCATGGCCGGCTCGGTATTCGTGCCGACTACTGTGCTCCTCCCGTGTCTTGTTGGGGAGGGCCCGGACGCATACTTTGCCCAGGACGAGTCAACGCTCGCGAATGCGGGGAGCTCGCGAATGCGGGGAGCTCGCAATCAACGGGATCCGCTGCTCAGTCGTCCCCGGAGCTCACGAGTGCTTTGGCGACAGAGGGCTATCCATTTGAGTCAGGTTGAGCATCCTCGCTCCCTATGCGCAGCCCACGGCCCAAGGGTGGTAGGGGACCATTGATTCCAGGCGCACGTGGCGCCTCGCGGCCCACACGGCTTGGGATGCGGCCTGCCCAACGACCGCCGCGGCCGGCGGGGATCAGTCGCCGACGACCCCGGACCACCTGACTCAAATGGATACCCCCTTGGCGACATTGCGCTCGTCGCGGTCCGGCGCGCTTGGGCCCGCGGCGCACGATCGGATTCGCCCAATTGCGAGCGCACCGGTCGGCACCGGCGCGGCCTGTGAAAACGATGGCTTGCACTGGCCCCGGCGCGATGGTTCCCAGGCCTGTAATCGCCTGGGCGCCGACGCTCGATCCGCTTGTGCTGCTTTTGTCCGGCATCGCAGCCCTTCTCGCGTGATCTCCCAGCAGCGCCGCGGGGGGCGTGGCACGATCGCTTTCGACGGAATCCGATCGCCCGGGCAGCTCGGGGCTGGCGATCGCATTGGCGACAGAGCGATCGTCTGGATCAGGCTGCGGGCCGCCAGCAGCGGGCTTGCGCTTTCGCCCAATCTCAAGCGTCCGGGTGCCGCGATCCGCACAATCGCTCTTTCATCCTCCAGTGGCCTAGACTCGCGCGATCGCGTTGGCGACCACGCGATCGCATCGCCGCTGGCGCCGCTTCGGCGCGCCTGTCGAGTTCCTCGCATTGCGGCCGTCCCAGCCGGAGCCGCGGGGACTGCTGCCTGGGCCGGCTCTGCGCTCCCAGCCGCGACCGGGTCGTGGTCGCCTGGCCGCTGGTGCTGGCGACGGTGATCGCGGCTGCTCCCGATCCCGTGCCTCTCCACCTCCAACTTATACCAGCCAGGAGGCTCTCATGAGGCCCTGATTCGTGCCGCATAATCGCCCGCTGCAGGCTGGAACCAATGAACAGGAGTGGAGTTGACTGGGTCAACTCCGGGGAGGTGAGCGGATGGGCTGCTACGTGTTGGATTTCCAGGAGATCGACCAGACCCAGGTTGCGGTCGTTGGTCGCAAGGGCGCGCTCCTGGGGGAGCTTTCGTGGATCGAAGGCATCTGTGTGCCGGCTGGCTTTTGTGTGACGATGGACGCTTTCCAGCGGATCCTGGCGGAAGCGCCGTCGATCGACGATCGGCTCGATCGGCTGTCGCGTGTGAGGCCGGATGACCGGGAGGCGATACGCGCGCTCAGCGCGGAGATCCGCCGGGCCCTCGAAAGGATCGCCATCCCTGAGGAGCTGGCGTCGGCGATCACGCGCCCGCTCGCCCGGCTCGGGGAGCAAGCCGCCTACGCCGTCCGATCCAGCGCGACGGCGGAGGACTTGCCGACTGCATCCTTCGCGGGCCAGCACGACACCTACCTGAACGTCGTCGGGCCAGCTGCGATCGTCCAGCAGGTCAGCCGGTGCTGGGCCTCGCTGTTCACCGAGCGGGCCGTGACCTACCGGCTGCGGAAAGGCTTTGACCACCGGAAGGTCCAGATGGCCGTGGTCGTGCAGCAGATGGTCTTCCCGCAGGCGGCCGGGATCCTGTTCACGGCCGACCCCGTCACGTCCAGCCGGAAGGTTGCCTCCGTGGAGGCCAGCTTCGGCCTCGGCGAGGCCCTCATCTCAGGCCTGGTGAACCCGGACGTCTACAAGGTGCGGGACGGCGAGGTCGTCGCCAAGGCGGTCGCCGCCAAGCAGCTTGCCATCCACGCCTCGCCCGCAGGCGGGACGGAAGAACTGGCGATCGAGCCGGAGCGTCAAGGGCAGCCGGCGCTGACGGATGCGCAGGTCGTGCAGGTCGCGCAGCTGGGCCGGCGGATCGAAGCGCACTTCGGCCGCCCCCAGGACATCGAGTGGTGCCTGGTCGACGATGGGTTCCAGATCGTCCAGAGCCGGCCGATCACCACGCTGTTCCCGATCCCCGTGGCCGGCGACCGAGAGGACCACGTCTACGTCTCCGTCGGTCATCAGCAGATGATGACCGACCCCATGAAGCCCCTGGGGATCTCCGTGTGGCAGCTGACGGCCTTACGGCCGATGTACGAGGCCGGCGGGAGGCTGTTCGTCGACGTCACCCGGGAACTGGGTTCGCCAGCGAGCCGCGCAGGCCTCCTGGAGGCCCTGGGGAGATCCGATCCGCTGATCGGGGACGCGCTGCAGACCATCCTCGAACGCGGCGACTTCATCCCGACGCTCCCGGGCGAGGGTCCCGGCGGCGCGCCGGCTGGCGGCGCGCCCGCCCCGATCGAGACCGATCCGACTGTCGTCGCCGAGCTGATCGGGCGCAGCCAGGTCTCCATCGCCGCCTTGAAGCGCGACATCCGGATGAAATCCGGATCGGCGCTGCTCGACTTCATCCTGGCCGACATCCAGGAGCTGAAGCGGATCTTGTTCGATCCGCAAAGCCTTCAGGTGATCATGGCGGCGATGGAGGCCACCTGGTGGCTCAACGAGCAGCTGCAGGCGTGGCTGGGCGAGAAGAACGCGGCCGACACGCTTACACAGTCCGTCTCCCGCAACGTCACGTCTGAGATGGGGCTGGCGCTCCTGGACGTCGCGGACGTGATCCGCCCGCATCCGAACGTGGTGGCTTTTCTGCAGAACCTCGAGGACGAGGGCTTCCTGGACGAGCTGCCCACGCTCGCGGGCGGGCAGGAAGCGCGAGACGCTATCCGGGCCTACCTCGACAAGTACGGCATGCGCTGCGTCGGCGAGATCGACATCACGAAGCTGCGTTGGCGCGAACGCCCCACCACGCTCGTGCCCATAATCCTCGGCAACATCAAGAACTTCGAGCCGGGCGCTGGCAAGCGACGCTTCGAGCAAGGGCGGCAGCAGGCCTGGAAGAAGGAACAGGAGCTGCTGGAGCGCTTGCGGGTCTTGCCGGACGGGGAGCGGAAGGCCGAAGAGGCCAAGCGGATGATCGACCGGGTCCGGACCTTCGCCGGGTACCGGGAGTATCCGAAGTACGGCATGGTCAGCCGCTACTTCGTGTACAAGCAAGCGTTGTTGGAAGAAGCCGAGCGCCTCGTGCACGCCCACGTGCTTGGTGAGCAGGAAGACATCTTCTACCTCACGTTTCAGGAGTTCCACGACGTCGTGCGCACTAATCAAGTGGATGCGCAGCTCATCCGCCAGCGCAAGGACGCGTTCAGCTCGTACCAAGCGCTCATGCCGCCCCGGGTGCTCACGTCGGATGGCGAGGTCATCGCCGGGGCGTACCGACGCGACGATTTACCGGCCGGCGTGCTGGTCGGCTTACCGGTTTCCGCCGGGACCATCGAGGGGCGGGCCCGCGTCATTCTGGACATAGCGCAGGCCGATCTCGAAGCGGGCGACATCCTGGTCACCGCCTACACCGACCCCAGCTGGACGCCCCTGTTCGTCGCGATCAAGGGCCTGGTGACGGAGGTCGGGGGCCTGATGACCCACGGCGCGGTGATCGCACGAGAGTACGGCTTGCCGACCGTCGTCGGGGTCGAGCAAGCTACCCGGCTGATCCGGGATGGCCAGCGGATCCGCGTGCATGGAACGGACGGGTACGTCGAGATCCTGCCCTAGCCAAGCCAGCCCGACAGATAGCCCCGATCCGCGGGCGGTCGCGTGTGCCAGCGGGTATCCGCGGCCAACTGCACCGCGTCGCGCAGGAGGCAGGCGTGCGCCGACGTGAGAGCAGGCGTGTCGGTTCTGGCAGAGCGCGTCAGGTTCCGCATGTCCGGGCAAGCCCGCCGTGACGACCACCTGGTGGACGCGAGCGACCACCAGGTGTTCGCTCGCCTCCACGACCCCCCGGACCCTGACGGGATGTGGCCGGCCTCAGCGGTCATTCCAGCCGGCGCCGGTCGCGGCGTACTCCTCGACCCGTGCCCGCAGCAGCGACTTCAGAAGCTCGGTCGGCAGCTCGCGATCGTAGGGGAGCTTGATGAAGCCCTGACCGGCCTCATAGCCAGCGGCCTCAACCTCGGCCTTCTGGGTGGCGAAGAAAGGTGGCGGGAACCGCAGCGAGCAATGGTGCGTGAAGTTCTGAAGCATCCAAAGGCTCGTGTTCTTGCCGCGGACGTACACCGGCAGGTTCCACTTCAGCTCCTCGCGCGCCTCCGGGTCGGCATCACGGCTCAGCTCCCTGAGCGCCTCGAGGTGCGGCCACTGGACGTCGTTAAGTTGCGCGAAGAAATCATCGACGCTCGACCGCTTGGGCATCGGCATGGCCTCAGCGTACCCCCCGGCAGATCGTACGTAGGCACCGGCCGACGAGTGCTTTCGATTTCGACCGGCCGGGACCCGCACGAGCGCATCGGCGACGCGGCGATCACGCCGGTCCGGTGCGCCTGGCGCCGTGCCGGACGATCGGGATTGCCCGCGCGGTGCGCATGGGCGCCCGCGCTCGCGTGACTGCCTTTGTCCGGCAGCGGTAGCCATTGGGAGGCATGGGTAAGCCGAGATCGTGACTCCTCCGCGCCAGACGGGACAGTGGGGCGGCGATGGGACCGCTTGGCTCGTCCTCGATCAAGGCGGGCGCGACGACGGTCATTTCGGGATGGGCGAGCCCGCAACAAGGTCCTTCAGGCTGCCGCGGCTGCAGTCTGCTCGGCGGGACCAGCCCGCCCGAGCTGTTGGCGCAAATCGCCACAGCGAGGTCGAACGCTTCAGTTCCGCCAGCATACGGCGGACCCGGAATCGCGTGAGGACACCGCCTAGATCATGCCCATTCCATTGGCGTGTACCCGCTCGTTGTCGGCGCAGAGACGATCAGCACGGAGGCAGGCTCTGAATCGTGGTTGCGTACCGTTCGGCGGTCGGGTGGATTGAGGCGCGCGAACGTTCCCGTCGGCGCGGGGTGGTCCTCGCCGTCGATCACGAGCGTAGGCGTGCCGGAGATCGCGAAGAACAGCTCTTCCTGGTCGCGTTTTGTTTCATCGTGCTCGGGGATCGACCCGCCGGGTGGAATCTCGACGAGGTTGACTCCGAACGCCTGGCAGTCAAGGGAGCGGCGCACGAGCGCCCAGTTGCCCGTCCGCTCGAGCTCGTCGCGGTGCGCGATCGCATACCCGTCTCCACGCTCCATCTCCACTCAGCCTCCTACATAATTGAACGTCGAGCCGTACCCGCACACGCCGCGGAACTCGAACGCAAGCGCGCCGTCCTCCACCACGAGCTCGTCCGCGACGAGCTCCTCGCCCGCTCGCCCATGCCCCGGGATCACGCAGGTGACCGACTCGCCCCCCTGATACCGATCCCGGATTCGAACGCTGACGCGATCGCGTATCCGCAATCGCTGGCGGCGCCGCGTGTGATCGACCCTGATCTCGACCGCTCGCACCGCCACAAGCTCGCTGGCCTTCCACGCCCACGGGAAGTGACGCTCCGCGTCGCCACCGAGACGACCGGTGAAGATTCCCTCAAGCGCAGCACGCTGATCCCTCGACGCGCCCGCATCCAGATACAGCACCCACGTCCACGGCGAGCCCGACTCGTCGTCGCTGTAGCGGCAGGCCAGTGCAACGGGGAGCCCGGAGAGCTCGACTCCGTCCACCGCGCCATCCTCGATCAGCCACGACAGGACCCCCATGCAGACACCATGGGTCGAGCGCCCGCCCGCTGCGCCGTCGATCCGGCGGCACGGACAGATCGCATCGCAGTTACACGACTCAAAGTACGTGCCGCGAATCCGCCAGCTCACCGCTTCACCTCTCAGGGACTCCGCACCGACCACCCGGAGCAATGCCCCGACGGCGTCAGTGCGCCTGCGCGTAACCCTTCAGGCCACCGAAGTCGAGGAGCACGCTTTCTCGTCGCCGACGATCCACGCATCGTGCCCAGGCGGCATGTGGAAGCTATCGCCGGGACCAAACTCGCGCTCCGTTCCATCGTCCATTTTCAGCGCCATACGGCCTTGCAGGACGTAGCCGATGTGCTCGACCTGGCACGAGTCGGTGCCCGCGAGCGGCTTCACATTCTCTGACCAGCGCCAACCAGCTTCGAACGTTCCCAGGCCGACTGCGTGCCCATTCAGGTCCACGAGCTCCACGCGACCCTTCCCATCGGTGAACTCCCGAACCTCATCCGGGCTTTCGAAACGCTTCCCGACAAGCTCTGCCATGCGGCCCCCATTTCTTGGTCGACTGCGCCAGCGGCCAGCCTAAACCCATGCCCGTTCAGAAGCAAGACGCCGAGCAGTACCGTCGGCGCTGTAGTCATGCGATTACCCGCGTAGGCGCCCGCGGCACGCGTCGGACTCAGGCTTCCGCTTCGGGCTACCAGGAGTCACGCTCCGACACGATCCGCTCGCTGCCCCTGGTGATGTGAACGCGGCTGCGACACAAACGTGACCGCTTGAGGCGTCAAGCGACAGTGCGCGCCGCGGACCATGCCGCCGCTCAGGAGCCGGCAGGCCGTAGCTGCACCAGCCCACCGCTACCTATGCAGATCGGCCATTGTGCTCGCTGCTGGTGCGAGCCCTGCTCTCGGCGATCGGCGGGTGATTCCGGCCACATGGGGATGGCGCCCGGCATGGCCGCGCCGGCGTGGCTGGTCTTGTCCGAAAGGAGCTGCTTGGCGAGGACGGGCGAGGTGGCTGCTCCGTCACGGATGGAGCAGTCCGTCGACGTCGGCGCCGTGATGTCGCTGCTCGTCCTTTGCGCTCGTCTGCTCGGCTGTCGCCGGACGCTCGCTGTGCGCAATGCAGCGCGGGCGGCGTTAGCCATCAGCCGAGAACGGAGCGGTCGCACGCGCGGCCTACCAAGCTCTCAGGAGCGGCGATTTGCC
>JADGPN010000125.1 GCA_017882465.1 Solirubrobacteraceae bacterium | reverse complement strand
GGCGTCGAGGTGGTCGACGGCGTCGTCGGCGTCGTCAGCGTGGTCGGCGTCGTCGGCGTGGTCGGCGTGGTCGGCGTGGTTGCCGACGCGGGCGCGGGCGTGCTCGCGGGCGCGCACGACTCCGAGATACCCACCACGGGCAGCTTCACCGGCAGCGACAGCGACGAGACCGGCGTGCCCGGGGGCACGTCGACGAGGAACGACAGCTTCTGGCCGCCCACCACGGTCACGGTCACCACACACTGCTGAGCCGACGCGGTCGGGATCGAGGCCAGCCCACAGCAGCCGCCGAAAGCCCCCACCGTGGCAGCGGCAACCGTCAGCATGCGACTCCTCAACACTGTGGCCAGTCTCCTCCCGCGCATGCCGAGCTGCGCATGTCGTGTACGCCACCAACCGGTGACAGCGTCGGGCGGAACCTAGTGACTGCCATTGGGGTTTGCAACGCCGAACCGTTCCTGGGAGGGGTGTTTCGTGAAGAGCGGGATGGACCGTCGATCAAGGCCTGTGGACGGTCCACATTACCTGCATCGGCGGGTCTTGCCCTGGACCTTAGCCTCGACGGACGGCCAACGACCGCTCTCACTCTCGGGTGGAGCTTTACAGATGGCCCAGATGAGGTCATGCAGTAGAGTCGGGAGACCCTGTGCAGACGAACCGGAGGCCGATCGAACATGACTGAGGAGAAGGGTCTCCGAGAGCGCGTCACGCGCCAGGGCGAAGAGGCGATCGGCAAGCTCGCGCAGGATCTGCTTGAGAATCCGGTCGTCAGCGGCGCGCTGTCGCGCGTCTTCGAGACGCGCGAACGCGCGGTGCGGGCGCAGGAGGTCGCGATGGGGGCGCTCAACCTGCCCTCGGCCAGCGACCTCGAGCGGCTCACCCGCCGCCTGCGCGGAGTGTCGCAGCGCCTCGAGGGAATCGAGGATGGCCTCGACCGGCTCGAGCAGCGGATCGAGGGCCTGGGCAACTCGAGCTCGATCGAGCAGCGCCTGAGCGCGATCGAGGCGGGATTGGCTCGCCTGGAGGCCGCCGGCGCGGCCCCGGACCCGGCCGCCGCCGAGCAGCAGGCCTCCTGAGCGCCTAAGCGACTCCCGAGCGCCCGCCGGGACGGCCGGCAACCGCCACCGCTCGGGTCGCCACCGCGCCCATCAGCTCCTCTGCCGCCGCCAGCGCCCCGTCGTCGATGCGCTCGCGCGCGGGAAGCACGAGATCGGAGACCACGAGCAGCGAGGCCGCATCGAGCTCACGCCGTCGCGCCAGCGCGAACAGGCTCGCGGTCTCCATCTCGACCGCCAGCGCGCCGCCGTCCTGCCAGGCCTGCTCCTGGCCGGCCGGTCCGTCGTAGAACAGATCGGTCGACACGACGGCTCCGGACCTCGCCCCGGGTGGCGCCGCGGCGAGGAGCGCCGACAGCAGCGCCGCGCTCGGCGCGACCCGTCCATCGGCGCCGAGAGCGCGGCTGGTCCCGTCGGCGGACAGCGCCCCGCGCACGATCAGCAGATCGCCCAGCGACAGCGAGCGATCGATGGCGCCGCAGGTGCCCACGCGCACGAAGCGTCGGGCCCCGAGGTCGGCCAGCTCGGCGACCACGATCGCGGCGCTCGGCCCTCCCATCCCCGTGCTCTGGATCGTCAGCGACTCCCCGTCGCCCGCCTGGCCGGTGTAGCCCCACAGGCCGCGGTGATGGTTGAACATCTTCGGTGACTCGAGCAGCGCCTGGGCCAGCCGCAGAGCCCTTCCGGGGTCTCCGGGCAGCAGCACGCGCTCGGCGAGGTCGGCCGTCGGGTGCAGATGGATCGTGCGGCGCATGAGGCGGCGAGCTTAAACGCCCGCGACCCGCGGCTACACTCCCGCGCCATGGCCCCCAGGCGCCCCGGCGACGCAGCGGAAACGGTACGAAGCGCGGTCGATCGCACCTTCCAGGCCACGCTCGGCGGTGCCCAAGTCACACGCGAGCGCGCGCAGGAGCTCGTCGACGACGTCGCTCAGGCCGCCAACCGGGTCAAGGACGTGCTCGATGATCTCCGCGTGGCGACCGGCGAGGACGTCCGGGCGCTGCGCTCCAGCATCGAGGCACTCGAGCGTCGCGTGGCGGAGCTCGAGCGCGAGCAGCACTAGTCCGTACTTAGCGCTAGTTCCGTCTTCACCACCGACCGGGAGCACCAGCCGATGAGCGACGCAGCCGAGCCTCAGCCGACGGCCAGCTTCAGGTCCGACCGCGAGTTCCGCGAGGTCATGGACCGCACCTTCACGCTCATGAGCGACGATCCGGAGATGGGCCCGCGGCTGCGGGATGCGGATACGCCGCAGCGGTTCGAGTTCACGGACGTCGACATGGTCGTGAACATCCGGTCGGGCGAACCCGGCGGCCCCAACCTGGCCTGGGAGTGGTCGGACGAGATCGACTGGGAGCCGAAGGTCAAGATGACCATGAGCTCGGACACGGCCAACCGCTATTTCCAGGGCAAGGAGAACGTGGCGATCGCGATCGCCCGGCGCCGGATCAAGGCCGGCGGCGACGTCAAGGCCGCGCTGGCGATCATGCCGATCACCAAGCCGTTGTTCGCGCACTACAGGGCGATGATCGCCTCCGACTATCCGCATCTCGAAGTCTGAGCCGGGCGGTTGACATCGTCGCCGATGGCGAGTACCGGACAGCCTGCGGCACGGCCGGCGATGAACACCGGTGAGGCGGCCCGACGCGCGGGGGTGCGGCCGGCCACGCTGAGGCGCTGGGCCCGCGAGGGCCTGATCCCTCAGTACAACGGCAGCTGGACGCCGGCGGCGGTGGGCCACGCGCGCGTCGTGGCCCGGATGCGCGAGCGCGGCCATTCGCTGCGGGAGATCCGGCAGGCCACGGACGAGGGCAGGCTGGCGTTCGGCTACGTCGACCTGCTGTTCGCGCCCAGCGAGGCCTCCTACACGCTCGCGCGCGCGGCTCGGGAGACCGGGCTCGAGCCGGCGCTGATCGAGCGGATCACGACCGCGCTTGGGATCAGCGCCTCCCAGGTCGATTCGATGACCGAGGAAGACGTGCAGCTGCTGCGGTATGCCGCCGCCGTGCTGTCGGCGGGATTCCCAGTGGTCGCGATGCTGCAGCTGGTGCGCGTCTACGGGCAGGCCCTGGCCCACGTCGCCGACGCCGAGGTGAGGCTGTTCCACCTCTATGTACACGAGCCGCTGATGCGCTCCGGCGTGTCGGGGCTCGAGATGGCCGACGAGATCGAGGGGATGGCCCGCGAGCTGCTACCGCTGGCCTCACCGGTGATGGATCACATTCACCAGCGCTATCTCCAGCACTTCGTCGAGCAGGACGTCGTCGGTCACATGGAGGCCGACCTCGACGACGGCGCGGTGGACTTGGGACGGATGCGGGTGGCGCTCGCGTTCGCTGACCTGGCGGGCTACACCCGGCTGACCGAGGAGGAGGGAGAGCTGCAGGCGCTCGACGCCGTGGAGCGGTTCGTCGAGGCCGTCGAGACCACGCTCCCCGACGAGGCTCGGGTGATCAAGACGATCGGCGACGAGGTGATGATCGTCGGCTCGGACCCGGCGGCGATCGTCGACTGGGCGGTCGGGTTCCAGAGCCTGCAGTCCGAGCGGCCGCTGCCGCGGATCGGCATCCACCTCGGGGTGGCCCTGTACCGGGACGGCGACTACTTCGGTCGCGACGTGAACATTGCCTCGCGGGTCGCGGCGCGGTCCGCCGGCGGCGAGGTGCTGGTGACCCGGCCGGTGGTCGAGCACGCCGGCTCGCACCTCGAGTTTGAGCGGATCGCGGAGGTCAAGCTGAAGGGCTTCAAGGAGCCGACCGAGATCTTCATCGCCCGCCTGGGCGGGGAGGAGGAGTGAGCGGGACCGGTCACGGCGACCTCAGCGGCCCGGTTCGCGAGGCCGGACTGCTGGTCCCGGGCCGCCCGGTAGTGGTGCTGCTGTCCGGCGGGCGCGACTCGGTCTGCCTGCTGGACGTGGCGGTCAGCGTGGCCGGTCAGGGGGCGGTCGGCCCGCTGCACGTCAACTACGGCCTGCGCGACGCCGCCGACGCCGACGAGCGCCACTGCGCGGAGCTGTGCCACCAACTCGGCGTGACGCTCGAGGTCGCCCGGCCGCGCTGCCCGGAGACCGGGAACCTCCAGGCCTGGGCCCGCGACGAGCGCTATGGCGCGGCGGCCGAGCTGGCACGGCGCCGCGGGGCCGAGGTGGCGGCGGGGCACACCGCCACCGACCAGGTCGAGACGATCCTGTACCGGCTGGCGTCCTCGCCGAGCCGGCGGGCGCTGCTGGGGATGCGCGCTCGCGAGGGAAGCCTGATCCGGCCGCTGCTCGGGTTCACGCGTGAGCAGACGGCCCGGCACTGCGCCGCGCGCGGCCTGGGATGGCGAGAGGACGAGAGCAACGACGGGCGCGCCTACGCCCGTGGCCGGGTCCGGCACGGCCTCGTCCCCGCCCTGCGAGAGGTCCACCCGGGCGCCGAGGCGAACGTGCTGGCGCTGGCCGAGGTGCTGAGGGGCGAGGCCGAGGTGCTCGACGAGCTCATCGACCGCGTGCTCGAGGGCGCCTCGACGATCGGGCTGGCGCGGCTGCGCTCTCTGCACCCGGCGCTGCGACGGCTGCTGATCCAACGCCTCGCCGACGAGGCGGCCGGCGGTCTCGCAGCGGGCGTCGCCAGGCGGGCCGACGAGGTCGCCGCGCTCCCCGACCACGGCACGTCCGCGCTCGACCTGCCCTCCGGGGTCAGGGCGATTGCGCAAGCCGGGGTGCTGCGCTTCGAGCGCACCCCGCACGCTGCTCGTGCCGGGCCTCCCGGACCGAAGGCGTCCACGGGAGGCCGGTCACGCCCGCCGGGCACGACGCCTGAAAACAAAGCGGGCGGAGCCCGCCCATAAGATCTTCTGACATGGACGACGACCTGATCGGCGAGATCCTCGTTCCGGCCGACGATCTCGCCCGGCGGGTGCGGGAGCTGGCGGCCGACATCTCGCGCGACTACGCCGGCCGCGACCTGGTGCTGATCGGGGTGCTCAAGGGGGCCGTGTTCTTCCTGTCTGACCTGATGCGGCACCTCGAGGTGCCGTGCGAGGTCGACTTCATGGCCGTCGCCTCGTACGGGTCGGCGACCAAGTCCTCCGGGGTGGTGAGGATCCTCAAGGACCTCGACGCGGTGATCGAGGGCCGCGACGTCCTGATCGTCGAGGACATCGTCGACTCCGGGCTCACGCTCCAATACCTGCTGCGCAACCTCGGCGCTCGCAACCCGCGCTCACTCGAGGTCTGCGCGCTGCTGACCAAGCCCGAGCGCCGCAAGGTCGATCTCCCCACCCGTTATGTCGGGTTCGAGATCCCCAACCGGTTCGCGATCGGATACGGGCTCGACCACCTGGAGCAGTACCGCAACTTGCCCTATGTGGCCGCGTTGAACGAGTGATCGCCCCGCTGCGCCGGCGTCCACAGCCTGCAGCGGGCCTGTCGTGAGCCCCAAACCCAGGTGCTACGCTTGACCTTCATCGGTTCTCCACCCCCGCGCCGGAAGCGCAGAATATTGCCATGAGCAGGTTCTTCAAGAGCGCAGCCTTCCCGATTCTGATCGTGGTCGTGCTCGCATTCTTCGCCCAGAAGCTGATCGGGAACTCGAGCCACGCGCCCAAGCAGTCCTTTGGGAACCTGCTCACGGAGCTGAACCAGAACCAGGTCAAGAGCATGACGATCAAGACCAAGGACAACACGGTCGACGTCACGCTCCTGCCGCAATACGGCGGCGCCAAGTACACGGTCGGCTATCCGGACTCCTACGCGACGCCGCTGATCAACGACGCCAAGGGGCACATCGCCGACCCGACGCAGTTCGACGTCCAGGGCAAGGCGAGCAACGGCTGGCTCTCGCTGCTCACCTACATCCTCCCGTTCGTGATCTTCATCGGCTTCTGGATCTTCCTCATGAATCAGGTCCAGGGTGGGGGCTCGAAGGTCATGTCGTTTGGCAAATCACGGGCCAAGCGGCTGTCGGTGGACTCGCCGAAGATCACCTTCCGTGACGTCGCGGGGGTCGACGAAGCCGTCGAAGAGCTGCACGAGATCAAGGAATTCCTGGAGAACCCGAAGAAGTTCCAGGCGCTCGGGGCGCGGATCCCGAAGGGCGTGCTGCTGTACGGCCCGCCGGGCACCGGCAAGACGCTGCTGGCCCGAGCCGTCGCGGGCGAGGCCGGGGTGCCGTTCTTCTCCATCTCGGGCTCTGACTTCGTCGAGATGTTCGTCGGCGTCGGCGCATCCCGCGTGCGTGACCTGTTCGAGCAGGCGAAGCAGAACTCGCCCTGCATCATCTTCATGGACGAGATCGACGCCGTCGGGCGCCACCGCGGCGCCGGCCTGGGCGGCGGTCACGACGAGCGCGAGCAGACGCTGAACCAGCTGCTGGTCGAGATGGACGGCTTCGAGATGAAGGACAACATCATCCTGATCGCTGCGACCAACCGCCCGGACATCCTCGACCCGGCGCTGCTGCGTCCGGGCCGCTTCGATCGCCAGATCGTCGTCGACCGTCCCGATCGCCTCGGCCGCAAGAAGATCCTCGAGGTCCACACGCGCGGCAAGCCGCTGGCGCGCGAGATCGACGTCGACGCCCTCGCGGGTCAGACCCCAGGCTTCACCGGCGCGGATCTCTCCAACCTGGTCAACGAGGCCGCCCTCCTCGCCGCTCGTACCGGCAAGCGTGAGATCACGCAGGTCGAGCTCGAGGAAGGGATCATGCGCGTGATCGCCGGCCCGGAGAAGAAGACCCGGGTGATGAGCGAGAAGGAGCGCAAGATCACCGCCTACCACGAGATGGGTCACGCGATCGTTGGGCACTACCTGCCCAACTCCGATCCCGTCCACAAGATCTCGGTCATCTCCAGGGGCCAGGCGCTGGGCTACACGATCTCGCTCCCCACCGAGGACAAGTTCCTGACCACGCGCGCCGAGCTGCTGGACACGATGGCGATGACCCTGGGCGGCCGGGCCGCCGAGGAGACCGTGTTCGGCGAGGTCACCACCGGTGCCTCCAACGACCTCGAGAAGGTCACGGCCACCGCCAAGCAGATGGTGATGCGGTTCGGGATGAGCGAGAAGCTCGGGCCCCGCGTGTTCGGCCACGACCACGGTCTGCCGTTCCTCGGGCGCGAGTTCTCGGCCGAGCCCGACTACTCCGACGAGATCGCCCGCGAGATCGACGACGAGATCCGTCGCATCGTGGAGTCCGCACACCAGCAGGCCAAGGACATCCTGACCGAGTACCGCGATTCGCTCGGCAAGCTGTCCGAGGTCCTGATCAAGCGCGAGACGATCGAGAAGGAGCAGTTCGAGGGTCTGCTTCAGGGCCAGACCGAGGAAGAGGTCTTCGGCTCCACGGCTCCGCCGCCGCCCGAGCTGCCCGTCCCGCCGGCGACTCCGGCCGACCGCGCCGGCCGCGAGCTTCCGCGGCCGCTGCCCCGACCGGGCCTCGCGGGCGGCACCGCGGAGACGCGCGGAGTCGCTCCCGAGAAGCCCGAACCGGCCTGACCGGCCGCAGCCGGATGGGTCGCCTGACGTCGCCGGCGGCCGCGGTGCGAGCGTTCCTGCTGGCACTGCTCGCGGTCGTGGTCATGGCCGCCCCCGCCGGGGCCGTCTACGGCGGGCACCTTGCCCGCCCCGGTGAGCTGCCGTGGACGGCGGCGCTCGAGCTGTCGGGTCAGTCCGGCGTCGTCTGCACGGGCGACGTGATCGCCCCCACCAAGGTGCTCACGGCGGCGCACTGTGCCGAGGGCACGCCGGCCCGGGATCTGATCGTGGTCACCGGCGCGGTTGACGTCCGGGATCCGAAGGCTCAGCGCAGTGCCGTGGCGAGCGTCGCCGTGGACCCCGATTACGGGCGGGTGGACTCGAGCTACGGCGACGTCGCCGTGCTCACGCTGGCCACCCCGAGCACCGTCACTCCCGTGCGCCTGGCCGGACCCGACGACCACTCCTCATCGCTGCCGAGCAGGTCGCTGACGATCGCGGGCTGGGGGATCACGGGCTTTCACGCCAACGACTTTCCCAACCACCTCAGGGTCGCGCAGATCAGCGCGCTCGCCTACGGGCGCTGCTACCAGCAGTTCACCCCCGATTTCAGCAGCGACCTGATGCTCTGCGGCGGCGGGGCCAGGATCGGCCGCGGCTATGGCCAGGCTTGCCAGGGCGACTCCGGCGGGCCGGTCGTTGCGGAGGACGCCACCGGCGCGCCGGTGCTCACGGCGATCACCAGCTTCGGGAACGAATGCGGAGATCCGCTCAACGTCTACTCGAAGGTCGACTCCGTGGCGCCGTGGATCGTCGCCACCGCCGCGATCCCGCCCCCCGCCGACTCACTCTCCCCGCCGCAGCCGGTGATCAGCGTGAGGCGGTTGCCGGGAGGCCGGATCCGGGTCACGGCCGCCAACCTGCCGGCGGGCGCGGCGATGCGGCTGTATGCGGTCGCGCAGGCCGGGTCTGACACCTTCCCGGTGCGCTCCCTCACGAGCCGGCTGCCGACGGCTGACATCGCGACCGGTCCCGGCGTGAGGGGGATCGCCGTGGCCTATGCGCAGCGCTTCGCCTTCGGGCCGCTGGCGTACGTCAGGACGAGCGGAATCCACTGACCGCCGCCAGCAGCGGCAGGTACCGTGCGGGGCCGAGCATGCGATTTCGATCCTATCCGGGACATCAGCCGTGACTGGTGACGGCGAGCCTCCTGAGCGTCTGCTAGGCATATTCGGGCGGACCCTGCTGACCCTGACGAGGACGGCGCTGCCGCTGGCCGTGGCGATCGCGGGCGTGGTGCTGCTGTTCCTCGGCCACGGCCGCACCGCGGCGGCGGGCGCGGGGGTCGTCCTGCTCGGAGCCGCGCTGATCGTGTGGATGATCAACTGGTTCTTCCGGATGAGCATCGAGAGCAACAAGGATCGCGATCGCGAGGAGGAAGCGCGCGAGTACTTCGATCGCACCGGACGCTGGCCCGATGATCCGGAGTGAGGGCGGGCGGCGTGCCGGCGCGGGTGGGTTGAGGGCGGGCGCGGGTGGGTTGAGGGCGGGCGGCGTGTGATGGAGGGCGCGGACCCGGCCTTCCGGATCATGGGGGTCGTCAACGTGACCCCGGACTCGTTCTCCGACGGCGGCCTGTTCCTCGATCCCGCCGCGGCGATCGCCCACGGGCGGCTGCTCGAATCCGAAGGCGCCGCGATCCTCGACATCGGTGGCGAGTCGACCCGGCCGGGATCTCGCGGTGTCTCGGAGGCCGATGAGCTGGGTCGGGTGATGCCGGTGATCGATGGCTTGGTGGCCGCCGGCACGGGCGCGCAGATCTCGATCGACACCTCGAAGCGGGAGGTCGCAGCGGTCGCCCTGGCCGCCGGGGCGACGTACGTCAACGACGTCACCGCCTTTCGTCACGACGCGGGCATGGCCGGACTGGTGGCCGAGTCCGGAGCCGACTGCTGCCTGATGCACATGCTCAGCGATCCGCGCACGATGCAGATCGACCCGCGCTACGAGGACGTGGTCAGCGAGGTCAAATTGTTCCTCGACGAGCGAATGGCCTTCGCGGTGGCCGAGGGCGTGGCCGAGCAGCGGATCATGCTCGATCCCGGGATCGGCTTCGGCAAGACGCTGGAGCACAACCTGGAGCTGCTGCGTCGCATCGGCGAGATCGTCGCGCTGGGGCGCCCGGTCGTGATCGGGACATCGCGCAAGTCCTTCCTGGGGCGGCTGACGGGCCGCGAGGTCGGCGACCGTGTATTCGGAACGATCGCCACCAGCGTGCTCGCGTATGAGCGCGGCGCGCGGGTGTTCCGCGTGCACGACGTCGCCGCTGTCCACGACGCCCTGGCGGTGACGGCTGCTACGGTCCGCGAGCCATGGCCGCCGACGAACCCGACGACGAGTTCGACGAGCTCGACGACGTAGACGGCGAGGAGGGCGGCCCGGAGCCCGAGGTGATCATCGAGATCAGCGGGCTGTCGCTGTTCACGCACGTCGGCGTGACGGCGGCCGAGCGGGAGGTCGGTCAGCGCCTGCTGCTCGACCTGCGGATCGACGTGGGCGAGTGCGACGCGACGGTCACCGACCGGATCGAGGACACGATCGATTACGGACAGGTGTGCGAGTCCGCCAATCTGGTTGCGCAGCAACGCAACTACAAGACCCTCGAGCGGCTGTGCGCGGCGATCGCGGACAGGCTGCTCGACCAGTACGCCGCCCGCACCGTCTGGGTCAAGGCCGCCAAGCCCGAGCCCCCGCTCCCGTACCCGGTCAGCGAGGTCTCCGTCGAGGTCTTGCGCGAGGCTGAGTAGGCACTGGTGAGCGCCCAGGCGGTGCGGGTCGGCTATCTGGGCCTGGGATCGAACGTGGGCGACCGCGGGGCGAATCTGCAGGCTGCGGTCGACGCGCTGCCTGACCACGGCGTCGACGTCCTGGCCTCCTCGTCGGTGTACGAGACCGAGCCGGTCGGCGAGATCCTCGAGCAACCCGACTTCCTCAACGCTTGTCTGCGGATCCGCACCGCTCACGGACCCGAGCAGCTGCTCGACGCCTGCAAGTCGGTGGAGCGATCGCTGGGACGCCACGCCGGCGGAGTCCGGCACGGTCCGCGGCCGATCGATCTCGACGTGCTGCTGCTCGACGGGATCGAGCACGTCTCGGAGCGGCTGACGCTGCCCCACCCGGAGGTCACCAGCCGGCGGTTCGTGCTGGTGCCACTGCTGGAGCTCGAGCCCGAGCTGTTGCTCCCCGACGGCCGCCGGATCGCCGGCTCGCTGGCGGCGCTGGGGCCGGGGGAGGCAGTGGCGGCGGCCGGCGGGCCGCTTCGGGTCTGAGGGCTGCAGCATAATGGCCCGCCACATGCTGCTCGTGGTCGACGTCGGCAATACCCAGACGCACTTCGGCGTCCTGCGCGGCACCGAGCTGGTCGAGCACTGGCGATTCGCCACCGTTCGAGAGTCCACGAGCGATGAGCTCGGGGCCGCGCTCTCCAACCTGCTCGCGCTGCACGGCTTCGGGTTCTCCGACATCGACGCGTCGATCGTGTCCTCCACCGTGCCGCAGCTGAGCGAGCAGTGGTCGCTGATGGCCTCGCGCTACCTGGGGCACACGATGCCGGTGGTCGGCACCGGCCTGAAGACCGGGATGGCGATCCGGATCGACAACCCCAGGGAGCTCGGCGCCGACCGTCTCGTCAACGCGGTCGCGGCCTACGACCGGGTCCACAACACCTGCGTGGTCGTCGACTTCGGCACCGCGATCACCTATGACGCCGTATCGGCGGCCGGCGAGTACCTGGGCGGGATCATCAGCCCCGGCGCGGAGATCTCGATCGAGGCGCTGACCGAGCGGGCGGCCAAGCTCCCTCGGGTGGAGCTGACCGAGCCCAGGTCGCTGATCGGCAAGTCCACCGTCGACGCGATCCGGTCGGGGATCGTGTTCGGCTTCGCGGGACAGGTCGAGGGAATCGTCAGGCGGCTCCGAGCCGAGCTCGGCCAGGAGACGCCCGTGATCGCGACCGGCGGCCTCGCC
>JADGPN010000525.1 GCA_017882465.1 Solirubrobacteraceae bacterium | reverse complement strand
GCGGCGCCGGGGCGGGCTCGGCAGCGACCGCATGGGCAGCGACGGTCAGGAGCAGCGGTGAGCCGTGCACGCGAGCCTGCTCGAGCAGGCTGCCGCCCCAGCGCACGCGCGTCACCTCGGGGGGATCCCCTGGCGTCACCGACACGCAGTTGGCCGCCAGCGGCTGCTCGGTCCGGGCGGCGACGTGGGCCAGCAGCTCGTTGCCGCGCTCGCTGCCGGCGGCCAGCACGGCCGCGGCGGAAACGCGTGCGGCTGTCTCGGCGATTGCCTGCGCCCAGGCGGCGGGCGCGAAGGCGCCGAGCGAGGGGTGCCCGGCGACATGGACGGTGCTGACGCCGAGCGCGCCGAGGTCGGGGCGCATTGGCTCCGCGGCCGCGACGGGACCCACCAGCACGGCGTGGAGCGGCGACTCGAGACGACGCGCGAACGCCAGCGCCTGCCCGGAGAGCTCGTCGAGCGCTCCGTCGGGTCCCTGCTCCACGAACACGAGCGCGGGACCGCTCACGGCACCAGCCCCAGCTCGCGCAGGACGCCGACCACTGCGGGGGCGGCCTCGGGGCCGTTACCGAGGATCTCGGTCTGCTTTCCCGCTCCCCCGGGCACGGCCAGGCGCAGCATCTCCAGGCGCGACTCGGGGCGCGGGGGGGTCGAGGCCTGCACCGGCTTCTTCTTCGCCCGCATCCGTCCCGGCACCGACGGATAGCGAGGCAGGTTGATCCCTTCCTGGACGCTGATCACCGCGGGCAGCGGGAGCTCGTAGACGTCGCGGCCGCCCGCAACCTCCTGCTCGCAGCGCGCCGTCCCGCCCTGCACCTCGATCGCCTTGATCCCGGTCACGCACGGCAGCGCGAGCGCGTGGGCGACCCGGATCGGCACCTGGTAGTTGCCGCCATCGGCCGATTCGTTGCCGAACAGGATCAGGTCGTAGGGCTCCTCCGCCGAGCTGATCGCCGCCACGATCGCCGCCGCGCTCGCCTGCGGGTCCCATTCGGCGCCGTCGGTCACGATGTGGATCGCGCGATTGATGCCGAGGGCCATCGCGTCGCGCAGCTGCTCCTCGGCCTCGGGCGGGCCCAGGGTGAGCACGGTCGAGGAGCCGCCGTGCTGCTCGATCAGCCGCACCGCCTCCTCCGCCCCGCACTCCTCGTGCGGGCTCACGGTGAAGCCGAGATGGCGGGTGGAGATGGCCTGCTCGTCCTCGGTCAGGACGATCTTGCCGCCAGTCAGCGGGACCCGCTTGACGCACACCAGCACGTTCACGAGCGCACCCGCGTGTTCTCGGGGTCGAAGACCGGCGTGGCGCCGGCGATCTCCACCGTCACCGGATAGCGCTCGCCCATGTACTCGACCAGCAGCTGCTCGCCGACCTGGGCGTGCTCGGGCGGGAGGTAGCTCATCAGGATGTGCTTGCCGATCGACGGCCCGGCGCCGGCGCTGGTCACATAGGAGCGGCGGCCGTGGGCGTCGGTGATCGCCGCTCCCGCCCGGGTCAGGATCGGCTCGTTGCCGAGCATGTAGCGCTTGACCCCCGAGGACGAGGTGTGGTCCTCGACCGTGAGCGTGCACATCACCGCCGCCGGCTCCTCCTCACGGTGGCGCAGGTACGCCTCCCTGCCGGTGAACTCCTCCGATTTGACCTTCGGCCCGGCCATTCCGGCTTCGACCACGTTGTATTCGGCCTCGAGCTCGTTGCCGTAGGCGCGGTAGCACTTCTCCAGTCGTCCGGTGGTGCCGTAGACCCCAATGCCGACCGGCACCGCGCCGTGCGGCGCCCCGGCCTCGGCGACGATGTCCCACAGCCTGGCCCCCTGCTCGATCGGGACGTGGAGCTCCCAGCCGAGATCGCCGACGTAGGAGATCCGCGAGGCCAGCACGCGCAGCGGCCCGATCTCGATCGTGCGGCAGCGCGCGAACGGGAACCCCGCGTGGGAGACGTCGTCGCTCGTCACGCCGGCGAGGATGTCCCGGGCCCGCGGGCCCCACAGGCCGAGCGTCGTCCACTGGTTGGTCTGGTCGTGCAGCTGCGCGGATCCGTCGGCGGGAAGGTGGTCGGCGAACCACTTGCGATCGGACATCCCGTAGGCGCCACCGGTGACCACGCGGAAGAGGTCATCGGCCAGGCGCATGATCGTCAGGTCGGCCTTGAAGCCCCCGCCCGGGGTGAGCAGCGGCGTGTAGATGACACGCCCGATGGGGACGTTCATCTGACGCACGGCGGCGCGCTGCACGACTTCGAGCGCGCCCAGCCCGGAGATGTCGAACACGCAGAACGCGGTCAGGTCGACCAATCCCGCCCGGTCACGCATGGCCAGGTGCTCGGCGTTGATGATCGGCGACCACCAGCGGGACTCCCACTCGGCCTCGCGCCGGGTCACGCGATCCCCGTACTCCTCGAGCAGCGGCGCGTTGGACTCATACCAGTGGGGCCGCTCCCAGCCCACCGTCTCGAAGAACACGGCACCGAGCTCGCGCTCGCGCTGGTGAAACGGCGACAGGCGCACGTCGCGATCCGATTCCCACTGCTCGGAGGGATGGATAATCCCGTACATCTTGTTGAAGCTCTCGGCCGCGCGGGCCCGGACGTGGGCAGCGGTCTTGTGGTGCTCGTGTAGGCGGGCGACATTCGACGCGTAGACGTCGATCTCGGACTCGCCGTGCAGCATCTGCTCGGCGATCGCCCGGCCGACCCCGGGCCCCTCCTTGATCCAGACCGCGGCGGCCGACCACAGGCCACCGACGTCCGCGGTCTCACCGAGCAGCGGCAGGCCGTCGCCGGTGATCGACAGGAGGCCGTTGATCGCGTACTTCACCCCCACGCTCTCGTCGCCGACGATCTCCGGCATCAGCTCCAGCGCGATCTCCATCTGTGGATCGAAGTCGTCCTGGGTGAACGGAAGCTCCGTCGGAGTCAGGGCGGACTCCTCGATCGACGGGATCTCGGCGGGATGGACGAGGATCGGGCGGTGCGCGTAGGACCCGATCTCGAGGCCGGTGCCCTCCTGGCGCTCGTACATGTTCACGTCCATGTCGCGCACGATCGGGTACTCGATCATGCCCTTGGTCTCGGCGAAGCGCGGCGCTGGGCCGATGTCGATCATCTGGTGCACGGCGGGGGCGAGCGGGATCGAGGCGCCCGCCATGGCCGCGATCAGCGGGCTCCAGACCCCGCAGCAGACCACCACCGCTTCGGTCTCGATGTCGCCGCGGCTGGTGCGCACGCGCCTGACCCGCCCCCGCTCGACGTCGATCCCCAGCACCTCGGTGTTCGCGGCCACGGTCATGCCCACGAGCTCCTGGGCCCGCTCGCGCATGATCGTTCCCGCCCTCAGCGAGTCGACCACGCCGGCGCTGGGTGAGTGGAAGCCGCCCAGGATCAGCTCCTCGTTGATGAACGGCACCAGCTCCCTGACCTCGGCCGGGGTGAGCAGCGACA
>JADGPN010000124.1 GCA_017882465.1 Solirubrobacteraceae bacterium | reverse complement strand
TCGCCCGATACCGCGTCCACAGCTTGAGGGTTGCCTCGGCCGAGATGCGCCCGCTGTCTGTGCTGCCGGTCACCCTGAATATATCGGCCGATCGGCCGGCCAGGGCGTCCGCACGGACAGCGCGAGTCGATCGGTAGTAACCACGGTTACGCTAGCGCTGGCACGCTTTATCAACAACACCTTGCCTGCCGGATATAGTATTCAGCGCAACCACCTGGCCGGACCGAACCGGGGCCAGGGTGTTTCGTCGCCCCGTCTGCAGGGTGACACGGCCGGAATGAACGAGCTGAATGACCCATTGGGCATCTACGCCCCCAGTAACGGCCTCGCGGCGACGCCGGGCGCCGTCCCTCAGCGTGGCGGTTTCGAGGCTGCGGTGTGACTGAACGGTCACCTCATGCGGAAGCGAGCGGCTCGGCGGCCGGACTATCGGTGACGGCCCGCATCCGGCTGCTCGAATCGGGCGAGCAGACGGCGGGGTTCGGTACCTGGGAATGGTGGGTCGACGCGGGCACCGTGCGCTGGTCCGCCAACCTCTACCGGATCTACCGGCTCGACCCGGAGCAGACCGAGCCCTGCCACGAGCTCGTCCTCGATCTCATCCACCCGGACGACCGGCACAGGGTGGCCGGCTACCTCGACACGCTCCGGAATGTCACCGCCGCACCCCCGATCGGATACCGAATCCGGCCACCGGGGGGCGGCATCCGTTATGTCCGCTGCACGATTAGCACGATCGAGATCGGACCCCGCGGGGCGAGGCGCATCGTCGGCGCCGTCCTCGACGTCACCGACCAGCACCTGGCCGCACAGGAGATCGCAGCCCACATCGCCGTCTCGAAGGCACTCGCGGATTGGGATGACCTCGAGCACGGCGGCGCGCGACTGCTGCAGTCGCTCGCCGGCGCGATGGAATTCGCCCTGGGCGCGCTGTGGCTGCCCCAGGGCGACAGGCTGACGGCGCGTCTGGTGTGGAGCGATCCATCGCTGGACGCGGGCGAGTTCGAGGCCGCGACGTTCGCGCTCCGGGTCGCGCCGGGCCAGGGAGTGCCGGGGCTCGCCTGGCAGGATCAGACAACGGTCAATGTCGTCGACGTGCGCGGCGAACCGAGCTTGCGCCGACCCGCGCAGGCTGCCGCGGCCGACCTGCGCGGAGCCGTCGGCGTCCCGGTGATCCATGCCGGCGAGGTGCTCGCCGTGCTCGAGTTCTATTACCGGGAGGAGTTCCGGGCGACCCCCCGGATGAGGCAGACGATGAGCGCGATCGGGCTCGAGCTCGGGGAGTTCCTCTCGCATCGCCTCGCCCTGCTCCGCCGGCCGCCACTGACGCGGCGCGAGCTGCAGGTCCTGGGTCTGGTCGCGAACGGGTATTCGGGGCCGCAGATCGCCGGCCGGCTGGAGATCAGCGTGGCCACGGTGGGGAGCCACATGAAGAACATCTACGAGCGGCTCGGCGTGTCCGACCGCGCCGCGGCCGTGGCAAACGGGCTCCGCTCGGGCCTGATCAAGTAGGTCCGGCCGCGGGTTGCGTCGAACCATTTCGCCCGCAGGGCCGTAGTTCGCCGTAAATGCACCAAATATCCTGCAATCGCGGTATGTACGCGAGCGTCTTCGAGGTGGATGATGCGTGCCGGGGAGCTGGTCTGGATTCGCTCCTGGGGCTTTTCGAGAGGCAGCTGCATGCACCATGCTCCGTCCGCGGGAAATGGAAGCCGGATCACCGTGAGCGCTCGGCTGCTGAACGTCAACGGCCTCGAGACGCCCGAGGACGCGGTCGGGTTCCTCGAGACGATTCTCGAAGCCTCGACCGAGCACTCGATCATCGCGGTCGACGCCGTGGGACGAATCGTCGGGTTCAACGCGGGTGCGGGCCGGCTCTACGGCTATGACCTCGCAGAGGCGGTGGGCCAATCCCATTCCCTTCTGCACACCGAGGCGGACGTCCGAGCTGGGCTCCCGCAGCGGATGCTGCAGTCCTCCCTGACCGACGGAAGCTGGAAGGGCGTCGTCGAGCGGCGGCGCAAAGATGGCAGCCACTTCACCGGCCGGGTGGTCCTGACTCCTCGCCGAGGCCCGGGAGACGATGCCGTTGGCTTCCTGATCATCTCCAGCGATATCACCGAAGAGATCCGGCTGACCCAGGAGCTCGAGCGTACGACCGCGTTTGCGGAGTCTCTGCTGGAGTCCGCGCCTGACGCGATGGTGATCGTCGACGGCGAGGGGACGATCCGCCTGGCCAACGCGGAGCTCGAACGTCTGTTCGGCTACGACCGTGAGGCGCTGGCCGGCCGGCCCGTCGAGGTCCTGGTTCCTCAGCGCCATCGAGGCCACCGCACCGGGTTCCTCGCCGCAGTCGCGGCGAGGCCGATGGGTGCGGAACGGCAGCTGACGGGCCGGCGCGGAGATGGCACCGAGTTCCCGGTCGAGATCAGCCTCAACCCCCTGGTGACCGAAGCGGGGGTGCTGGTCACGGCGACGATCCGCGACGTGACCGAGCAGGAGCTGCGGGCCGCGAACGCTCGGCTGGAGAGCGCGGACCGGGCCAAGGACCGCTTTCTGGCCAGCATGAGCCATGAGCTGCGCACTCCGCTCAATGCGATCCTCGGGTTCACCGGGACGCTGCTGATGGGCTTGCCCGGCCCCCTCAACGACGAGCAGGCCAGGCAGCTGCGGATGGTGCAGTCAAGCGGCCGGCATCTGCTCTCGCTGATCAACGACGTGCTCGATCTGGCTCGTGTCGAATCGGGGGTGATCGACCTCCGCAGCGAGCCGATCGACGGCCGGGAGCTGCTGGAGGAGGTGGCCGGCGGGCTGCGACCGCTGGCCGACGAGAAGGGGATCGGGCTGGAGGTCACGGCTCCCGCCGGAGTCGAGGTCCGCTGCGACCGGCGGGCCCTGAGCCAGATCCTGATCAACCTGGCCAACAACGCGATCAAGTTCACCGACCGCGGTCAGGTGCGCCTGGCCCTGACCCGGCTCGAGAACGGTTCGGGGGACGTGACCCGGTTCAGCGTGATCGACAGCGGGCGCGGAATCAGGGCCACCGACCAGGAGCGACTGTTCGCCGCCTTTGCCCAGATCGGCGAACCGGGCGCCACTCCATACGAGGGGACCGGGCTCGGCCTTTACATCTCCCACACGCTGGCCACGCTGATGGGGGCGGAGATCGCCTTCGAGAGTGAGTTCGGCCGCGGCAGTGTGTTCACCCTCGACCTGTCCGAATAGGACGGCCCCCGATGGCTCCACGTGTCCTCGTGATCGAGGACAACAGGCACAACAGCGAGCTGCTCGACTATTTGCTCACCGCGTATGGCTACGTCTCGCTGCTGGCCGCCGAGGGACGGGATGGCCTCCGCACCGCCCGCATCCAGCGACCCGACCTGATCCTGCTCGACATCCGCATGCCGGGCATGGACGGCTTCGCGGTGGTCGCCGAGATCCGCCGAGATCCCGGCCTCCGGCGTACGCCGACGGTCGCGGTCACCGCCTCGGTGATGACCGGCGACCGCGAGCGGATCACCGCAGCCGGGTTCGACGGTTACATCCGCAAGCCGATCGAGCCGGAGATGTTCATCGCTCAGATCGAGCGCTTTCTGGGCGGGCCCATCGCGCACCCCGGCACGACTGCCCGCCGATGACCTCGATCCTCGTGCTCGACGACCGGGCGGCCGATCGCGAGCTGCTCGCCACCGTGCTCGGCTACGCCGGATACGACGTGCTGACCGCCGACGATGGTGAGCTGGCGCTGCATCTCGCCCGCGCGCACCGGCCGGACCTGATCATCGCCGACATCCTCATGCCCGGCACCGACGGCTACGAGTTCGTTCGCGCGCTGCGCGCGGACGCGCTCGTCGCGGCGACCCGGGTCGTGTTCTGCACCGCCACCTACGGCCTGGAGGAGGGGCAGCGGCTGGCCGAGGTCTCAGGCGTGACGCACATCCTGCCCAAGCCGTGCGAGCCCGAGCAGATCGTTCGCATCGTCGCCGAAGCGCTCGAGGCCACGGATGATCCTCCGGAGCCGCTGGCCGAGGACGACTTTCACCGCGAGCACCTTCGCGCGCTCAATCAGAAGCTGGTGCAGAAGGTGGATGAGGTCGCCGAAGCCGAGCGGCAGGTCACCGAGACGCTCACGCTGCTGGAGACGATCCTCTCGGCGGCGCCGGTGGGGTTCGGTTTCCTCGACCGCGACCTTCGCATCCGCCGCATCAACGAGACGCTGGCCGCAGCCGGAGGACGTGCCGTCGAGGACCAGCTCGGCGGCTCCGTGGCCGAGGTCGTGCCGGGACTCTGGCCCCGGATCGAAGCGTTGTGCCGAGAGGTGCTGGAGACCGGCGAGGCGGTGGTCAACCACGACGTGACGATCCAGCATCCCGGCGATCCCGAGCAGACCCAGGCGTGGCTGGCCAGCTGCTACCCGGTCCGGGTCGGCTCCAAGATCCTCGGCATGGGGGTGGTAGTGCTGGACATCACGGAGCGCCACCAGGCCGAGGCGTTCCGCGCCACGGTGATGGAGGCGATGGCCGAGGGACTCTGCGTGCTCGACCGCTACGGCTGCGTGACGATGATGAACGCGGCTGCCTCGAGGATGCTCGGCTGGAGCGAGGAGGAGCTGCGTGGCCTGCCGTTGCACGCTGCGGTCCACTTCCAGCGCGCCGATGGGTCGCTGCTGGCCGAGCGGCAGAGCGAGCTGACGGCGGCCCGGATCGAGGGTCGGTCGGTTCAGATTTCCGACGACACCTTCACGCGCCGCGACGGCTCGTTGTTCCCGGTCGCCTACTCGGCGGTGCCGCTGTTCAGCGGAACCTCGGTGCGGGGCGTCGTGGTCGTCTTTCGAGACACGACGGAGGAGCAGGCCGAACGCACCCGCGCGCAGCGGGAGCTAAACGCACTGACCTGGATCGGGCGGATCCGCGACGCGATCGACGAGAACAGGTTGGTGCTGTACTCGCAGCCGATCTTCCCGCTCACCGGCGGTGAGTGCAGCCAGGAGCTGCTGCTGCGGATGGTCGGACGCAAGGGTGAGCTGATCCCGCCGGCGAGCTTCCTCCCTGTGGCCGAGAAGTACGGGCTGATCGGCGAGATCGACCACTGGGTCATCATGCACGCCCTGCCGCTGGCCAAGCATGGGCATCAGGTGCACATCAACCTGTCCGCGGACTCGGTCGGCGACCGGGATCTGCTGCCGCTGATCGAGCGCCGGATGGGCGAATGCGGCGCCGACCCGCGCGACGTGACCTTCGAGATCACCGAGACCGCCCTGATGCGGGACACCGATGCCGGAGAGGCGTTCGCGCGGGGACTGGCCGCGATCGGATGCGGGGTCGCGCTGGATGATTTTGGGACCGGCTATGGGAGCTTCACCTATCTGCAGAAGCTGCCGGTCAAGTTCCTCAAGATCGACCGCACGTTCGTGACCGATCTCGATTCCAACGCCGGCAACCAGCACCTGGTCAAGGCGATCGTCAGCCTGGCCCACGGCTTTGGCCACCAGACGATCGCCGAGGGCGTGGAGCGCCCCGAGACGCTCGAACTGCTCTCTCGGTACGGCGTCGATTTCGCGCAGGGGTTCCATCTCGGCCGCCCGGAGCCGAGCGCAGTCGCCTAAACGGGCGCCAGCGGAACGGCGGCGAGCTCGTGGAGCACCGCCTCGCAGTAGTCGTAACGGCCGATCGTCTGGGCCTGATGGCTGTCGGTGCCGACGAGGATGGGAACTCCGCAGGCGGCGAACGGACGCAGCGTTCTCGCCGCCGGGCAGCAGCAAAGCTCATTGACCTCGATCCACGCGCCGTGCGCGGCCGTCGCAGCGGCAAGCGCCTGGATCAGCTGCGCCGGCACGTCGTCCTCGCTCATCCCGAGCTTCGGCAGGACGCTGAACAGGTGTGCGATCACCACCTGCTGCCGACGCCGCAGCGCCATCGCCGTCGAGGTCACGAGCGAGCACATCACGACCAGCGGATCGAGCTCGCCGCTCTCGATCGACGTCCGGATCTCCGTGGGGGACCGGGGGCCGCCCGGCATCGGCACCTGGTGATCGGCGGCGTAGATGAGATCGACTCCGGTCAGGTCCGCGGGCAGGTCGAGCGCTCCGCTGGTGTCGAGCAGCTTCGCCTCCACGGCGCACTGCAGCTCCACCGCCGTCGCGCCCCGCATCTCGCCGACGGCTGCGGCGTACGACGGTAACCAGGCCGTATCCCGGCGCACGTGATCGACGCAGGTCAGGGACTGCAGACCGATCCGCTCGGCTTCGGCGACGTTCTCGGCCAGCGTGCCGGCGCCGTCGGAGAAGGTCGAATGCACGTGCGTGTCCTGGAGCAGGAGCTTGTCGACCTCGATCATGCCGCCACCTCCAGCCGCCGGCGCCCGATCTCCTGAGCACGGCGCTCGAGCCGGTCGAGCTCCCTGGGGTCGAAGAACCGCTCATCGAGCTGGCGGACCATGGCCAGATCGGCGAACGGCAGCGGGCCGTCCGGGAGGATCGCCCCGAGCGCCTCGGTGACGCACAGGAGCGGCATGTCCACCCCGCTGGCCACGGTCAGGGACATCGACCCGGGGAAGCGCGGGTTGACCTCGAGCAGGGCCGGCGTCCCGCGCCGGTCAGCCTTGACCTGGACGTTCGCGACGCCGATCAGGCCGATCAGCTCGGCCACCTGGCGGCCGATCAGCTCCAGGCGGAGGTCGTGCAGCGTGCGGCCGGTGACGGCGATCCCGGAGTCGACCTTGAGGCGCAAGCGCGGGACGACGGCGAGCACCCGTCGCTGAGCGTCGGCCAGGACATCGAGCGAATACTGGGTGCCCGGGAGGTACCGCTGCACGATCAGCGTCCCGTCACGCGGCAGCGTCCCCAGCTCGGGTCGCGTCTGGATCAGCCGCACCCCCGGGCCTCCGCTGCCGCTGCGCGGCTTCACGATTGCGGGCAGCTCCGGCCCGGCGGCATCGAACGTCTGGTCGACCAGAACCGTGTCCGGCACCCGCACCGAGCCGGCGCAGCGCTGGTGCAGAGCCCACTTGTCCAGGCATACCTGCAACGTCGCCGCGCTCGCCTGCACCAGCTTTACGCCGGCGCGCTCGAACGCGTCTCGTGCTGCCGCCAGCGGAAGCAGCTCGGCGTCGACGGTCGGGACGACAGCCGCGATTCGCTCTCTCTGGCACAGGGCCAGGACGAAGTCGCTGAACCCTGGGTCATCACCGGGCGGCAGCAGCGCCCGCGCCCGCTCACTCACCTGATAGAGACCGGCCGCATACGGATCGATGTCAGCCGCGTAGAGCGACAGCGGGGCAACGCAGAGCGATTTCATCACGGCCAGGCCGGCGGGTCCGCCCACCCCGGTGACCAGCACCCGGGGCGGCACTGCACTGCGATCAATGGACATGGGTCGTCTCCTGACGGTGTTGGCCGATCGGGTCGGAAATGCTCGAGCTGGACCCGTCGATCCTCTCGACCCGGTCCCGCACGCGGCCGCGATGGCGGTCCCAGATGTCGATCAGCAGCTCCAGGCCCAGCGGATCGCCGGGGAGCTCCGGTATCGCGATGCTCGTCGTCACGGGGACCACCCTGCGACAGCTCGAGCGCGATCGCCGCCGCCTCGCGGATCAGCGGCGAGTCGTCGATCACCAGCACGCGACGGCGTACGGGTGTGAACGAGTGAGCGCAGCCGGCGCTCGTCGACGGTGCAGGTGTTGATCGCATCGATCCTTACTTCAGTGTTCGGAAGCTCCCGTTCCGAGCAGCGAGTGACAGGCCGCAGTGCTGTTACGGGGAAATACGTACGAGCGAGATCCGGCGAGCGCCGAAGTAGAGAACCTGCTCGATCGCGGTGACGCGGCGATCCCCGGATCAGGTCTGCGGCGTACTACTGACCAGCGGTCCCCCGGATCCTGCCGATAGTCTCGACGTAGAGGCAACCGGTCGAGCCGCCCAACGTGACGACTGGAAGTCGACCGGGACCTTCCGTATGAAGCCTGAGTCTCTCTCCTCCTCAGTCTGCTCGGATGGCCCCGACAGCGGCCGACGGGGTTCGGAGCGCCGGCGCGCCCGAACCCCGTCTGGTCGAGTTCGCCCCCGCGGCCCGGCGCCGAGACCCCGGGGCCTGCACTTACCCCAAACCTGCCGATGACCAGGATCGATGATTGGTCCTGATGGCGCTGGGATAGCTATGGGTGCCGTGGATGCTCATACCGACGCTCATCGCGGGGCCGCCGCAACCGGCTATCGACACGCCGCTCTAATGTATGCCGGGCGCCAGGAGTTCGTGCGGCGGACGACGAGCTTCATTCGCTCCGGGGTGGCGCTCGACGAGCCGACCCTGGTCGTCGTCGCAGACGAGAAGATCGACCTCCTTCGCCGCGAGCTCCGGGGTGACGCCGCGAAGGTCGCGTTCGCCGACATGCATAACGTGGGCGCCAACCCCGCCCTGATCATCCCTGCGTGGCAGGAGTTCATCGCCGCCCATCCAGGCCGCCGGCTGCGCGGCATCGGCGAGCCCATCGATCCGGAGCGGGGCGCGGCCGAGCTCGTCGAGTGCCAACACCACGAGCGGCTGCTCAACCTCGCATTCGCGGATTCGAAGCTGTTCCTCGTCTGCCCCTACGACACGTCGGCGCTGGCGCCGGAGGTGATCGCCGAGGCCCGGCGCAGCCATCCCCTGATCGGTGACCATGAGCCACAGCACTGCAACGGCTACGTGGGCGACGAGAACGCGTGCGCGCTACTGGCCGAGCCCCTGCCGGAGCCCGGCGTGACCTCGGCCTGCGTGCGATTCGAGCTCGATGATCTGGCCGCGGTCCGCGACCTCGTGGCCCGCATGTGCGACGGCGCGGGGCTGGCTCCGCCGAGGTCCCAGGATCTCGGGTTCACGGTCAACGAGCTGATGACCAACAGCGTCAGTCACGGCGGCGGCGAGGGCACCCTGCGCGTCTGGCGCGAGCCGGGCGAGTTGATCTGCGAGGTCCGGGACCGGGGGACGATCGACGATCCGATGGCCGGCAGACGCCGCCCGTCGGCCGAGAGCGGTGGCGGCTACGGACTGTGGCTGGCCAACCAGCTGTGCGATCTGGTGCAGCTCAGGACCGGACCTGCGGGTAGCACCGTGCGCGTGCACGTTCGCACCGGCTGACTCTGGCGAGCACCCTGGAGCACCGCGAGTCTCGGAGCCTGGCGGTGATCTGCGGCTCGGGTCCCGTCCTGCGCCCGATCGAGCCGACCCGGCTGGTGGAGACCTCGGGTTCGTCTCGAGCTCCGAGTACAGATCGAGGCCAAGATCAGTAGGCTCGCGCCACCGTGAACAACCACTTCCACTTCGAGGTGCGTAGCGACGACCGCGCGACGGTGATCGCGGTCCGGGGAGAGCTCGACCTGGCTTCGGCCCCGGCGCTGGAGGAGGCGCTGAACCGCGCCGGCGACGCCGGGGGGCTGGTGATCCTCGACCTCAGGGAGCTCGAGTTCATGGATTCCACCGGGCTGGGCCTGCTGGTCAGGACGAACCAGCGCGCTGCCGAGTCCGGTGTGCGGTTCGCTCTGGTCAAGGGACGGCAGCAGGTGCAGCGACTGCTGAGCCTGACCGGCGTGGGTGAGCGTCTGACCGTCGTCGACTCACCCGAGGAGCTGCTGGGCGGAAACTGACGGCCCGCCGGGGTCCAGGAGGACGACGCGCAGCATCTCGGCGCCTTCGATCGGCTCCGCAATCACCTCGTCCGCGAGCAGCGACAGCGGTGACCATGCCGCGCCGGCGGCATGGTCGACCTGCAGCCGAGCGCCGCTGCCGGAGATCAGCGGACCGATCGTGACCTCCAGACGGCGGTCGGCGGCGGCGATGGCGAAGCTGACCTCGGCGGCGCCCGTGGCGGTCTGGGCATGGGCCGCGATGGCATCGGTGACGAGATGCAGATCGGAGAACCGGTCGACCGAGAAGCGGGCCCAGGCGGCGGCCGCCCGGGCGACGCGCCCCAAGGGCGCCGCCAACAGTGACACCGGCGCGAGTGTGACCACGGCATCGCCCGACAGGCTCACCTCGGGGCTCCGGGGTTCATGCGCACGGCACGCCTCCGCGTCCAGCTCATGAGCGGACCGCCGGGCGAACAGCATCCGCGCCTCCGTTCCACCGCCGGGAACGTCGAGATACTCCGCCCGCCGCGCCAGCGTGCGGATCAATGCCAATCCGACGCTCATCCACCCCTCCGAGGGCGCGGACTGCTCGATGCCGCAGCCGCGGTCGCGGACCACGACCTCGACGCACTCGTCCGTCAGCGCCAGAGTCACCAGGAGCGGTCCCGGCCGGTCCGGGTAGGCGTGCAGGACGACGTTGTTACAGGCCTCGCTGACCGCTGTCTTCACATCACTGAGCAGCTCCGGCTCGAGCTCGAGCGGCTTGGCCAGCCCGGCCAGCATCGCGCGGACCAGGGTGAGGCTCTCCGGTCGGCTCTGCAGCTCGAGGCGAACCGTCGCCCGTTCAACGGCGGCAGGCACCGTGTCGCTCAGGCTGCCGCTCGGGCCGCGTGAGCTCTCTCAGCCGCTCCAACGCGTCGCGCAGGATGCGAGAGACCTGCATCTGAGAGACCCCGATCTCCTCGGCGATCTGAGACTGCGTGAGGTCCTCGACGAACCGAAGCTCGATCACCCGGCGCTCGCGGGTGCTCAGATGCCGCGAGGCTGCCTGGATGGTGAGGCTGGCCTCAACCAGCTCATAGCGCTCGTCCTCCTCGCCGAAGACGTCTGCGAGCGTGCCCGTTTCCCCCTCGCCGTCCTCTCGCGGAGCGTCCAGCGAGACCGAATGGTGGGCGGCGGCCGCCTCGAGCGCATCGAGCACGTCCTCGATGCTCAGCTCCAGGTATTCCGCCAGCTCGTTGATCGTCGGGGGATGGCCGGACCTCACGATCAGCTGCTGCTGGGCATCCTCGACCTTGAGCGCCATCTCCTGCGCTCCCCGCGGGACGTGCACCGACCAACCCAGATCACGGAAGTAGCGCTTCAGCTCGCCGACGATCGTGGGAACCGCGTACGACGAGAAGCCCGTCCCGCGCTCGAGGTCGAAGCGGTCGACCGCCTTGACCAGCCCGAGGCTCGCGACCTGCGTCAGATCGGCAAATGGCTCCCGGGCACCGCTGTACCGGCGCGCCAGCTTGCGGGCCAGGGGCAGGTAGCGCGTGACCAGCTCCTCCCGTGCCCGCCGGTCGCCGTGCACCTGCCACCGCACGAACAGCTCGCGGGTGTCGGCGCGCGTAGCCGCCGGCATCATACAGCGGACCGGTTGAGCGCCTTCGCCAGCAGCATCTCGGCTTGGTTACCCGATTCAGCGAGATTCAAACACGAGCGGTGTGCGGCGGGCCTCTCGGCCGGCCCGCCGGCGCTTCCGTAGTTCCCCCCGCCTCGATCCGGGCGGACTACGGCGCAGTCGGCGCCGGCGCTGACGATACCTATCGCGAGGAGCCCTCCGCGTTGGCGTTCAGCCGACGCACAGAAGCAAGGTGGCTGCACATGCATTCGTTGGCTCATATCCTGCCGAGACGACATGGACGATCGCTTCTGCTGGCCGTGAGCGTGGTCTTCGCGATGATCGTCG
>JADGPN010000524.1 GCA_017882465.1 Solirubrobacteraceae bacterium | reverse complement strand
TGCGCTGATTCACGTCAGCTCGACCGTGCTCATCGAATGTGACGCCTTCGGCCCGGAGCAGATCGCGCGGGTCGTCGGTGCGGTTCGAGTCGAGCCACCGGAACCCCGGCGACAGACTGCCGTCAACTTGAAGAACGCGATGCGCATTGGGCGCGGGTCTGGTCGCCAGTCGCATACCGACCGGCACGGGATGACTGCCGATCAGTGCCGCCAGGTCGCCGTATGTCGTCCATGACCCAGCCGGGAGCTCCACCAGAGCCTTGTTCATCAAGTCCCAACGAGCACCCGACCCATCGTCGCCAGCGTCCACCGGACCCGGCCAGAGTTCCACAACCCGGTCGGCCAGCGTGGCCCCGCGATCCACGATTTCTCGGCGTCCCCAGCGGGATTGGCCGGCAATGACCTGGTTCATCGCGAGCCCGCTCGACGCAAGTTTTGTCCGCTTCACGGTGAACGGGCTGTTGCTCAGGCTCTGGTTGTAGCCGGTCAGTGTGAGGTTGCCGAGCGTGTGCACAAGCGCATCGTGGACTTGCGCGACATCTTCATCGGGTTCTATGTCCGCAGCCAGATCCCTCTCGCCTTCGGGTGTGAGGGACTGCGGTAGGACGTGCTCGATAGTGAGCGTGGTCAGGTCGACCGGCTCCTTGCTTCCGTAGGACTCCTCCAACCACCCCAGGATCAGGGTTCGCTGTCGAGGTCGACCGGTCAGGTAGAACGGCACCGTTTGGATCGCCGGCTTGAGTGCGACGTCGCTGGTGAAGTACTTACGACCGGTCGACAGGTATCTGCGGACAGCGACGTCGACCGGCTGGTCACGCTGCATCTCCGGGACTGCCGATAGCAGGATGCGGTTGAGATTGTTCGTCGCCCGACCAGCGAGCAGTCGTCGGATCAGGAAGCTCTCGACGTATAGCATCGCTTGCGAAATCTGTTCGGAGCTGGCTGTGTTCTGCTGTCGCCGCTCCAGCAGGTGCAGCAGAAGTGGCTGGACGGTCGTGCTACCCCAGGAATCGAGTCGCTGCAGCCGCTCCCGCACCCCCGTTTCGGGTTCCCGAGCGGGCTCGAGAATGACCTTGAACAGCGATGCCAGTCGGCTGAACCGCCTGACCTCGTTCTCGATGTCCTCCTCCGTGTGCAGTTCCTCCAAGCGCGCCTGCTGGCCGGCGTAAGTATCGGTTTGTTTCGCCTTGGGGTCCTTATGAACAAGGTCGATCCAGAACAACTGCTCCAGCTGTTCGGTGCTCAAGAGTTTCTGCAGCGGTAGCCACAGGCTCGTATAGACGGCGTCCGCGCGGTGCGGCATCCGCATGAACACGTAGTTGCGGAGCAGGTCGCCCTGGGTGAGGCGCAAACCCGTGTTGTTCAGGGATTCGAAGATGCGGTGGGTGTTGTCACCGTGTTGTGCGGTGACGCACACGAGCGCCAGGCCGGAGATCACCGCGTCCTCGATCCGCTCGATGTCTAGCGGATCGTAGGGATCGTCCGCCTGAAGTAGCTGCGCCCGGAAGAAGCGGTATGCGGAGCCGATCCGGTCCTTGCCACCGGCCTGCGGCGTTGACTCAAGGCACGCGAGGTACGCGGCGCGATCCGCCTGCGTGGGGAGCAACTTCAGGCGCTGAAGGTCACGCTTCCACTTGTTCTGCAGGTACAGCTCATTGACGCGGTCGCGATGTTCCTCGTCCTCATTCTGAGCAGGGTGATCGCGGATGGCGCACAACAACACCGAGAGCGTCGTGAGGCGCTGTTGACCGTCGACGACCAGGAACTCCTGGACACCGGTGGGCCCGATCGACGGGCTGGGTGCGAGCACCAGCGACCCGATGAAATGAGTCGCGGAAGGCACGGCGATTCGATCGTCGACCAGTTTGGTGATGTCGTCCCAGAGCCGCTCCAGGTGACCCATAGACCATGAATAGGTGCGCTGATAGAGCGGTACCTGGTACTGCTTCGTGCCCTCCAGCAACTCACGAAGCGTCGTTTCCTGTGCCGCGACCATGCAGACCCTCCCCGTCGAGCTCGGTCGAGACGGCGGCAAGTCCGGGAACCCCTAGACACCGGCGCCGATACATCCGTCTCCGGCAGACTCTAGCGAGAGCAAAGACGACACGGCCGCACGCGCAGTCCAACCGCAATGATGTTGGACTGACGACGCTCTCCGCCAGCTCGATCAGATCAAGATCAACTTTGAATACATCTCTGGCGCTTCGATTCCGAGCCTTCAGTTACGGCGGCGAGACAGACAGCGACCCACCAATGCGTGGCAGGGCTCTGAGCACGGCCATCTTGGCAGTCCGTTGGTGAGCGCTGACCCTCGTTACCACGCCAAAAGTCCGACACCACATCCCTTGAAACATGCGCCGCTGGGGCCATCCGATCCGCCTTTTGCGGTTCGAACTTGCGAGTTGACGACGTCCTCGGCCGAGCCTCAGGCCGGACTTCGGACGGCCGCCGTTGCGGGCCGGGCCACCGGGTCGCGCATGCGCGCGCGTTGTGTTGACCTCCGCTTCGCTCCGGTCGTGCTGAGGACCGACACAGCTTTGGCACTACCTCTGGGCTTCGCCTTCAGAGCGGCCTGCGGCGGCATCTACATCATCAGCCTTTGCTGACCGCCGGAGCGGCCATGACTGGGTGTGGTGATGTCGTTGGCTTCGATGGCGTCGGTCGATTACCTGGTTGGCCACGTCGCGTCCGGCGATGGCCGGGGTCAGCGGCCGGACTCCGCTGAAGGGTCGGCATTGACGCGGTACTACACGGCGGACGGGTATCCACCCGGCCGCTGGGTCGGGTCCGGGCTGGCTGGCCTGGCCGACGGGCGGGGGATCCCGGTCGGTGCGGAGGTGACCGAGTCCGAGCTGCGGGCGTTGTTCGAGGACGGCGTGGATCCGGTGACGGGTGAGCTGTTGATCCGTCGCGCGTCGGCGCGGTTCCCGACCCGCGCGGAGCGGGTCGATCGGCGGGTGGCCCGTCTGTACGCCGAGCATCCGGAGATGCCGGCGGATGTCCGGGCGGAGCAGATCGAGAAGATCCGGGTGGAGGAGCGGAAGGCGAAGGGCCGGCACGCGGTGGCGGGTTTCGACTTGACGTTCAAGCCGCCGAAGTCGGTGTCGGCGTTGTGGGCGATCGCCGACCACGGGGTGCAGGTGCAGTTGTACGACGCGCACCGCGCTGCGCTAAATCAGGTTCTCGCCCGGGTGGAGGCGGAGGCGTTGTTCACCCGGACCGGCGCGCAGGGACGCAGCCTGGACCGCACCCGGGGGTTGGTGGCCGCGGCGTTCGAACACTGGGATTCCCGGGCTGGTGACCCACTGCTGCACACCCACGTGACGGTGGCGAACAAGGTTCAAGGCATGGACGGGGTGTGGCGGACGGTCGATTCCCGGTCGCTGTACCGGTCGACGGTGGCGTTCTCCGAGCTGTACCAGGTGCTGCTCGCCGACGAGGT
>JADGPN010000523.1 GCA_017882465.1 Solirubrobacteraceae bacterium | reverse complement strand
TCCACAGGGGCGCCGAGAGGGTTTCTTACCGAGAACCGGGTTACGCGGCCAGGCGCCGGCGCGCCTTCTGCACCGATGGCAGCGACGTCTTCGCTTTAGACCATATGGCCGAGGCCCCCGGTAGGCTGACCACAGTTGAGGCGTCGCGGATATCCGCGAGCGCCAAGTCTAAGAAGCAGCGTTCGAAGTCCGGGGCGCTCCGCAGGACGCATTCGGCAATGAAGGAGGAGCAGGCGACAGGCCACCAGCGAGTGGCCAATTTGCGCTGCCCCCGCGGGGAAAGCTCCGATGACTACGACCATAAGAGTTAGCGCCGGATTTCGTTCCGTTGTTCCTCACGGGCCGAGTCAACAAGCGCCGTCATCGGCGCTGCTTGCTCGGCTGTCGGGCGACCAAGCGCCGGCTCGGCCGGACAGTGCCGCTCTCGGCTTCGAGCGTCCGTTCACCCTGGTTTCATCTCTGCGGTGAGAGTCTGCCGGGACGCTTTGCGGGCGTCGCGCGGGACGATTCCGGGATGTTCGACGCCGTTTGCTGGCTGGGCGGCGGCTGGTTTGGGGGCAAGTTCTGAGGTTCCTGAGGCGACCTCGACCCGGTTTCGCCCGTTTGTCTTGGCTGTGTACAGTGCTCGGTCGGCGGCGCGTTGGAGTTGTTCGCCATCGATTGCGTGATCGGGCCGGGTTGCCACTCCGATGCTGACGGTCAGATGAATGTCTTCTTCGGCGAGCTGGATGTCGCCGATCGCGTTGCGGATCTTCTCCGCGATAGTCCGCCCCCCTTCGAGGTTGGTGTCGGGGAGCAGAATGAGGAATTCTTCGCCGCCGTAGCGTGCGGCGAAGTCGCTGGCTCGCAGGAGGTGGGGTATCAGGGCGCCGGTTGCGGCCAGCAGCTCGTCGCCCTTGGAGTGTCCGAATTGGTCGTTGGTGCGTTTGAAGTGATCGAGGTCGAGCATCAGCGCCGTGAGCGGAAGGGTGCTGCGTTGTGATTCGGCGACCATCCGTTTGAGCATGTCGTCCAGTGCCCTGCGGTTGGGAAGGCCGGTGAGCGCGTCGGTTGATGCTCGCTGCTGGGCGATCGCGAGGTTGCGCAGGTTCGCGATCCCCGGAGCGGCCTGTCTGACGGACTCCTGGATGCGCTGCATAGCGTCGCTCTCGAGGGGGGCTTGGTGTTTGACCTGGACGGAGCCGATCACCTCGCCGCCGACCAGCAGCGGCGTGCAAGTCGACCGGCCTTCGCAGGCGGAGCACAGCTTGCAGCTGAGAAGCAATTCGCGCTCCGGCGCCTCGGCGTGGGACTTTGCGGCCCTCACAGCCAGACAGTCCCGCGGGCTGGCGCCGCTGAGCGCGGCCCGCAGCGGCGAGTCGGCGGGCACCGGGGTGACGGCCTCGAGCCGGTCGGCGCTGTTGTTGCGATTGAAGACCGTGACGACTGAATCGGGGATGCTGCGCTCCAGGTGGCGGCGCAGCAGATCTTGAGCCTCGCGCTCGTCCTCCATCATCTGAAGGGAATCGCTGAAATCCAGCTGCGTGCGGTCGTAATCCTCGGCGCGCGAGCGACTCTCCGCGACCTGATTCAGTGTGCGGGCGAGCCGGTCGATCTCGTCGGTGTCCTTCGGCTCCAGACGCGCGTCATATTCGCCCTCGGCGATTTCGCCCGCAAACCGGGAGTAGGCAAGGATCCGCCGGAGCACAGTGCGTGTGAGCCAGACGACGATCGCCAGGCTTACCAGCAGCCCGACGACGAGCGCGATGATCATCGTCCGCCGGCTGGAGCGCTCATTTGCGAGGGCTGTTTGGTGTCGGTGCGCGCCTTCGATGTTCTCCAGCTTCGCGATCCGGTTGGCGTCCGCGTTGAGCGCATCCAGCGCAGCGATGACCGCCGTGGCGTGCGCGGACCGACCGCCGGAGGGCCCGGATCCCCACTGGCCTTGCGCCCACAGCGCCTTGAACGCGGCCCAGCGGGTGGTGAGGTCCTGCGCGACGCTCGCTTGCGCCGGATTGTCGGCGGCCGCTCGCGTTACCTCGGCCATTCCGAGCTCGACGTCGGGCAGGACGCGGGAAACCAATTCGGCAGCGAGCTGCTGGCGCGGGCGCTGACCGGTCGTGACCCATCCGCGCAAGATCAGCTCCTGCGCGTCGTCGAGTCGCCCGCTCAGGTTCGTGATGGTCTGTTGATTGGTGACGTTGCCCTGGTAGATCTGCTCAAGCGAGCCGCGGACCGATGAGAGGCCAGCCAACCCCGCCCACCCCAGGGCGCCGAGTACGAGCAGAAGCGCGACCAGCACGAGCGCGAACCTTCCCGTGAGCCCGAGCCCATGGCGCCTTCTCGCGCGCCCGGACGGGCGACCCTCCCGGGCTTGCCGAAGCGGGCCCGCTAAGCGGACGCCGAAAATCGATCCAGTCTTCACTACTGGTCAAATCGACAAACCAAGCCACGCCGCGCACCGCATTCTGCCGCGCCGTTGCCGCGGCCTTCTACCGATGCTGTCGCGCAACAGCACATCCCGGCCTGACCACGTGGGGACCTTACGATCGTGGCGCAGACGGCCGCCGCGAATGTGATGCTTCCCGGGCGAGAACAGCGCCTGCGCGCGGCGTGCTTGCCCGAGCGGAGCAAGCAAACCTCGCACGGCGGCGTCAGGTCCGCAATCGTCTCGCAAGCGAAAGTCACGGCCGACGCCGCCGAGAGTTGCGCTGCTGGGGAGATTGCCTATCCACTTCGCTCCACCGAGCGTGGTTCGGTTGAGCACGACGGCCAGCGCGTGAGGCGCTACCTGCAGCACGCCAGCGCCCGCGTTTTCAAGGTGTTGCGACTCGGCCGCTCGCTCACCCCGCCGTCGCCGGCTGCGAGGCGCCCACGGCGCCGAGTGGAGCGAACTGGATAGGCAACCTGGGGAGTAGCGCGCGCGGGTAGACGGCCTTGCGGTCCTCCCGCTACGCGATCGGGAGCAGCAGCGAGCCCGAGGCAGTCGCGGATCCCGCGAAGGCGGACCGTCACGTTTCGCTGCGGCGATGGCGACGCATGTAGCGCCTGGCCGCCGTGACGTAGACCGTCACACCGACGATGAAGATCGTCAGCGCGGCGGGCACTGACCACCAGATCCTCGCCGCCACGATAGGCAGGCCAATCAGAATCCAGGCGCCCACGGCCCGCGTCAGCATGCCTCTGGCGCTTCTTTCGGCGAACCAGTCTGCGGGTCGCATGCGGTGAACATAGCGCCGGACGTCGAGGGATCGGATGCCTGCGCCGAGATGAGAGCAGGGCCAGCAGACCCTCAGCACCTCGGCCCTCCTTCTCGCCAGAAGCAGGAGCCGAGACGCCAGCCCTGCTCTTGAGCACGAGCACGAGTCTGCCGCCGGGCAGCGTCGAGACTGCTGCGCTCCGGCAAGAGCAGGCGCCGGCACCTGTCTCCGTTAGCTGGCTCCGGGTGGTTCAGCAAACGCAC
>JADGPN010000522.1 GCA_017882465.1 Solirubrobacteraceae bacterium | reverse complement strand
TTGCTTTCTCTTTGAGCGCGGGGTCGGCGTGCTCGTAGATGTGGGTCGTCTCGCTGCTCTCGTGCCCGAGCCACAGCGCGATCGTCGCGATGTCGACGTGTCTTTGGCTCTGAGCAGCATCGCGTTGGTGTGCCGGAGCGTGTGCGGGGTGACCCGCTGGTCGGTGAGGGACGGGCAGCTGGCGGCTGCGGTGCCGGCGTGCTTTGAGAGGAGCGCGCCGACGGTATAGCGGCTCAGCGGCTGCCCTGGGCGGGTGGGGAACAGCGGGTCCTCAGGGTTGCCTTTGCGTTCTTTGAGCCATTGACGCAGGACCGCAACGGTCTCACCGGTCAGTGTCGTCGCGCGTTTCTTGCGCCCCTTGCCCGTGACCCGGCAGTGCGGGGCGATGCCGAGTTGAACATCCCGGATTCGCAGGCCGACGAGCTCTGAGACGCGCACGCCGGTCTGGATCATCAGCAGCAGCAGCGCGTGGTCGCGACGGCCGAGCCAGGTGCTGCGGTCCGGGGCGGCGAGCAGCGCCTTGATCTCATCGAGGTCGAGGTAGCTGACGGTGTTGCGCTCGTGGCGTTTGGTCGGGATCGCCATCACTCTGGCGATCGTTGCGGCGTGCTCGGGGTGCTCCAGTGCTGCGAACCGGTAGAACGAGTGGATCGCCCCGAGTCTGGCGTTGCGGGTTCTCGGGCTGTTGGCGCGGTCGTGTTCGAGATGGTTGAGGAACGCGCCGATCAACGGCGCGTCGAGATCGTCGAGGTCCAGCTCGAACGGCTGCTTGCCGGTCTGCGCGCGCGCGAAGCAGAGCAGCAGCCGGAACGTGTCCCGATAGGCCGCGATCGTCTGCGGGCTGGAGTTGCGCTGGGTGATCAGCCGGTCGGTGAACCACGCCTGAAGCGATGGTGCGAGCGCGGTCATGGGAGCACGTCGCCGATCTGCCCCAGGCGACGGCTGATGTGCTCCATCAACTCTGGGACCGCCTCCAGATACCAATAGGTTGACGCGGGCGAGACATGCCCGAGGAACGTGGACAGCAGCGGCATCCGCCGGTCGATGTCCTCACCGGCCTGATGCCAGTCGAGCAGCGTGCGGACAGCCAGGGCATGCCTGAGATCGTGCGCTCGGGGCCGGGCGCGAGCGCCGCGGCCTTCCAGGCCGACCTCTCCGATCAGCTTCAAGAACGTCTGGTTGAGCTCTGAGCGACCCATCCGTCGTCCTCTTGCGGAGATGAAGAACGCCGGTGTTGAGGGTGTCGGGAAGCGGGCGTCGCGCAGGCGGGCGTAGTCGCGCAACGCCAGGATGGTGGTGTCGTGCAGCGGCACCTCGCGCTGCTTGTGCTGTTTGCCGGCGCGGACGTGAAGGACACCGTCCTTGAGGTCGACGTCGTGGCGGTCAAGAGCGAGCGCTTCACCGGGCCGCATCCCGGTGACCGCCAACAGCCCGATCAGCGTCACATGACGCGCCGCACGCAGCGGCGGTCGGAGCTCCCCCGCGGCTGCCATCAACGCGACGATCTCCGCGTCGGTATAGATATGCGGCGCGAGCCGCGGGCGGGTGCCGGGCAACAGATCGCCGGCGGGAACCTCGCTGGCAGGGTCGAGCGTCGCGAGATACCGGGCGAATCCGCGCGCAACCCCGAGCCGCTGACGCCACCGGTGCGGGTGCGCGCCTGCCGGCAACCGTGCCCACGTGAGCGCCAGTTCGGTGGTGATCCGCTCAGCGCCCGCCTGCTCGAGAAACGCGACGAACCGCTCCAGCAGCCGGCCGTCCTGCGGCATCTCGTATCCAAGCCGACGGCGAACCTGCAGATAGTCGGCGAGCGCTTCGCGAAGCGAGCTCATGCCGCACCACCTCCTTGCTGCGACGGCCACGGGCGCGCGAGCGCGCGCAGCGCGGCCCGGTCGACCTTGGCGTAGAGCGCGGTGGTTCTCTGCTCGTGGTGGCGTAGCACCTGGCCGATCTCCGGCAGTGACGCACCCTTCCTGAGCATCTCGGTCGCGGCGGTGTGCCGCAAAAGATGCGACCCGACGCGCGGCAACCCGGCGCGGTCGCACGCGGCGCGCACGACCCACGCGACCGTGGAGCGGTTCAACCCGTCGCGCGGGGCGGTGACCCGCAAGAACACCGCCCGGCACTTGCACCGCGGCCGATATCGGAGATAGGACACGATCGCCTCACCGATATCGACCGGCACTGGCAGCACGTCCTGGCGGCTGCCCTTCCCGCGAACCAGCAGCAGCCCGGCCCGCCAGTCGATGTCGTTAAGCCCGACCGCGGCGACCTCGCCGGCGCGCAGCCCGAGCCGCGAGAGCAGCAAGAGAATCGCGTAGTCCCTGCGGCCGAGCAGCGTGCGCCGATCGCAGCTCGCCAACAGCCGGGTGACCGCCGCGGGCTCCAAGCCGCGAGGGAGCGTGCGATCGCGCAGATCAGCGACCGACGGGACCGCCCACACAAGCGGCGCGTCGATCACCCCCACCACGTGCAGGTAGCGCAACAATGACCGCAGCGCGCACACCAGGTTCCGTGCCCGCGACGCGCCGCGTCGCGGGCACTCACGCACCAGAAACGCGCTCACGTCCGCAGCAGACAGCTGCTGCAAACGCAGCCCGTCCGGCGTCTCGAAACCCTCGAGGAACACGCGCGCGGGCGGCCCGTACTCATCAAAGACGGTGTGCTCACAGAGGCGGCGCTCGACCAGCAGATAACGCTGGTACTCGGCGAGCAGCTCCTCCAGCGGGCCGTGCGCAACGAGCGGCGTTGACGCCGGCACGGCCCCCACCTCCCGCACGAACGCGAGCGGGAGCATCACGCTCCGAGGCGAGACCCACGACACCCGGCCTGACGCGCGCCGGGCCGCAACGAACCGCCCGGCCTGCTCATCGGTCAGCTCGCCGACGCCCAGCCGCTCCTGCTCAAGCCACCGGCTGAGCTGGCCCAGCTGACACAGCCGATCAGCCGCCGCCGAGGGCGAATAGGACCGCGAGCTCAACCACGACTCATATCCCGCCGCGAACGGCTCCAACGGCCCCGACACCACCGAAACCCGCACCCGCCTGCCCATCGCTGCCTCCAATCGGATCGCACAACACGAATCCCAGAAGCCTCGACAGAACGGCCGCGATTATGTTGAACGCATCACCCGCAGAAATCGTGCTGAGCAGGCCAAACCAGCGGCGTGGCACGCATCTTCAACATAACCAGGCGTAGGACATACATCCCAGCGTGCGGAACTACCGCACTGGGCTCCTCGCTTGAGTGATGGCGTCGAACCGCGCACCCCCGCGATTCGGCGCATGCGAACCAGCGCACTTGACGCGCCTTGCCCGGCTCTGAGTCCGGGACGCGTTTTGCTGGCCGCATTCCCCTCGCGCAGGCCCCTTCCCTCCAGCACCTCCGCGGCCGCTATCGCGGCGTTGTTCGGCACCTTCACAGGTACTATGAGCCTGTCCGACTTCCC
>JADGPN010000521.1 GCA_017882465.1 Solirubrobacteraceae bacterium | reverse complement strand
GCGCGGTGTCCCGGCCTGCCGGCCGGGCGCTGGGCGCTAACGGGCCACCAGCGCGGGGGGAAGCCGCAGTGCCGCCTCCGCCTCCGTGAGCGGGTAGTGGCAGGCCGCCTCGGTGCCGTTGTGCTTGTCCTCGAGCGGCGGCTCGACCTCGGAGCACTTCGACTGCGCCTTCGGACAACGGGTGTGGAACCGGCACCCCGACGGTGGGTTGGCGGGACTCGGGACGTCACCGGTCAGCAGCTGCCGCTCGTGGCTGGTGCCGGTCGGGTCCGGTACCGGCACCGCCGACATCAGCGCCCCCGTGTACGGGTGGCGGGGGAAGCCGTACAGGGACTCGTTGGGTGCCAGCTCGACGATCTTGCCCAGGTACATCACGGCAACGCGGTCGCACATGTGGCGAACGACGGACAGGTCGTGGGCGATGAAGACCAGGGTCAGGCCCATGTCCCGCTGCAGCCGCCGCAGCAGGTTGAGGACCTGCGCCTGGATCGAGACGTCGAGCGCCGACACCGGCTCGTCGGCGACCAGCAGCTTCGGCTCCAGGGCGATCGCCCGGGCCACCCCGATTCGCTGGCGCTGGCCGCCGGAGAACTCGTGCGGATAGCGGTTGTAGTGCTCGGGGTTGAGGCCGACCGTATCCATCAGCTCCTGCACGCGCTTCTTGCGCTCGCCCTCCTCCTTCAGCATCCCGTGGATGACAAACGGCTCGGCGATGATCGATCCGATCGTCTTGCGCGGATTGAGCGAGGAATAGGGGTCCTGGAAGATCATCTGCGCCTCGCGGCGCCGGGCCTTGAGAGCTGCGCCCTTCAGCTTCGTCATGTCCTCGCCCTCGAAGCGCAGCTCGCCCGAGGTCGCGTCGAGCAGGCGCACGAGCAGGCGCGCGGTCGTGCTCTTGCCGCACCCGGTCTCACCGACGATCCCGAGCGTCTCTCCTTTGAGCACGTCGAACGAGATGTCGTCGACGGCCTTCACCGCGCCGACCTGCCTCTGGAAGATGATGCCGCTCGTGATCGGGAAGTGCTTGACGAGGTTCCGCACCTCGACCAGCGGCTCTCGGGTCACCGGAGTCATGCCGCGCCTCCCTCTGCCGGAGGCCATGGCGTCGCGGAGGCCGCCGCCGCGGCCTCCGGCACGGCGAGCCGGCGGAGCTCCTCCGCCGGCCTTCCGGCCTTGAGCCCGCGCCAGATCTCCGCCCGCACCGACGCGGGGAGCAGGCAGGCGACCTGGTGCTCGGGATCGCCGGGCACGGGCTCGAGCTTCGGATCGATCCGCTTGTGCTCCTCGGAGACGTACGGGCAGCGGGGATGGAAGTGGCAGCCCGTGGGGCGGTTGATCAGGCTCGGCGGCCGGCCCTGGATCGGGACGAGCTCCTCGTTGCGGGGCGTGTCAAGGCGGGGGATCGACTTCAGCAGGCCCCAGGTGTAGGGGTGCTCCGGCGCCGCGAACAGCCGCTTGGTGTCGGCGTGCTCGACGATCCGCCCGGCGTACATGACGGCGATCTCGTCGGCGATCTCGGCCACCACCCCGAGGTCGTGGGTGATGATGATCACGGCCATCCCCAGCCGGCCTTGCAGCTCGGCGATCAGGGCCAGGATCTGGGCCTGGACGGTGACGTCGAGCGCCGTCGTGGGCTCGTCGGCAATCAGCAGCTTGGGCTCGTTGGCCAGTGCCATCGCGATCATCGCGCGCTGGCGCATCCCGCCCGAGAACTCGTGCGGGTACTGGTCGACGCGGCGATGGGGATCGGGGATGCCGACCAGCTCCAGCAGGTCAATCGAGCGGTCCCGGGCGGCGGCCTTGGAGTCGTTGCGGTGGGCCAGGATCGTCTCCGACAGCTGAGCGCCCACCTTGTAGAACGGATGCAGCGACGAGAGCGGGTCCTGGAAGATCATCGCGATCTCGTTGCCCCTGATCTGGCGCAGCTCGTCGCCCGACAGGGTCAGCAGATCCCTGCCTTCGAACATGATCGTGCCCGACACGCTCGTCGAGCGCCCCCTGGTCAGGCCCATCGTCGTGAGCGAGGTGACCGACTTGCCGGAGCCGGACTCGCCGACGATGCCGAGCGTCGTTCCGGGCATGACGGAGTAGGAGATGCCGTCGACGGCGTGCACGATCCCATCATCGGTCGTGAACGCGACGCGGAGGTCGGTGACGTCGAGCAGCGGTGTCGCGTCGGTGCTCACGAGTACCGCACCCGGGGATCGATGAACGCGTACGCGACGTCGACGACCAGGTTCGCGATCACGATGAAGAACGCTCCCAGGAGCACCGTGCCCTGGATCATCGGGAGATCACCGGCGAGGATCGAGTCGTAGGCCAGGCGGCCGACGCCGGGGATGTTGAACACCGTCTCGGTCAGGATCGCGCCGCCGAGCAGCACGCCGACGTCGAGGCCCGCCGCCGTCACGATCGGCGTGATCGCGGCGCGGACCCCGTGGTGGAAGATCACCCGCCGCTCGGTCAGGCCCTTCGCTCGCGCGGTGCGGATGTAGTCCTCGGACATCACCTCGATCAGGTTGGCACGCAGGAGCCGAGCGTAGATGGCCGCGAACGACGCCGCGAGGACGAACCAGGGCATGATCAGCGACGTGAACCACTTCTCCGGGTTCTGGCTCAGCGGCACGTAGCTGCCGGCGCCGGGGAAGATCGGGATCTTGCCGATGTCGTCGGCGAACAGGAACAGGCTCAGCAGTCCGAGCCAGAAGACCGGCGCCGAGATCGCCACCAGCGCGCTCCCCATCGCGGCGCGGTCGAACTTCGACCGGCGCCTGACCGCCGAGATGATCCCGACTGCAATCCCGCTGATCAGCCACACCACGGCGGCTCCCACGGTGAGCGAGATCGTGGCCGGCAGCCGGCTGAAGATCAGCGTCCTCACGGCGACGTTGCTCTGATAGCTGTAGCCGAAGTCGAAGTGCAGGACGAGGGCCTTCATGTAGTTGTAGTACTGCGTGTACCACGGCTTGTCGAGCCCCAGGTTGTGCCGGATCTGCGCGACCAGCGCTGGGTTCGGCTGCCGGCCCGCCCGCAGCGTCGCGGGGTCGGCCGAGGGCAGCAGATAGAACACGACGAACGTGAGCAGGGTGACCAGGAACAGCAGCACGATCACCCACAGCAGACGCCGGATTATGTACTTGGCCATGGTTTCTTTGCCTTCGCCGGCGGCCCCGCGGCTATTCCGCGGGGCCTCCAGCTGTCATACCTAGCTCGGCTGCCGCCTCACTTCAGCGAGCTCGCCGTCAGGTCCCAGTCGTTGCCGTTGAACGGCCACTGGACGCCATGAACGTTGGTCGAGTGGAACCCGACCTCGTTGTCCCACAGAATCATCACCACGTACACCTGGCTGGTGATCTCCTTGTCGAGGTTCGCCCATGCGGTGGCGCGCTGGGCCGGGTCGGTCAACTGCTCCGCGGCCTGCATCTGCTTGTTGAGCGTCGGGTCGTTGACCTG
>JADGPN010000520.1 GCA_017882465.1 Solirubrobacteraceae bacterium | reverse complement strand
GTGATTAGGCAGACAGTGTCGGCGTTGGCGTCAATGAACTCGCTGAGCAGATCCAGCAGACTGACGTCGCGTGCAACCGCCGCCGTCTGAGGCGAGAGAAACCTCAGCGTCATGCGGCCACAATCATCAGCCCGACGCCTGCGCATCGCAAGGACCGAGCCGCAACGACCCCGCAGTTTGCAACGGATTCGAACCGGCGGCCTAACCCTGTCCACCCGTTCGCGCGTACAACCAGCCACCAGGGACTACTCCAGCTCACGAGGTTCTCGTGAGGAGACGGCCCACCGGCAGTTAGCGGGTCACGCATCAGGGTGCAGGGCAAGTACCTGGTCACGCATACCCGAAAAACCGCCGGATTTGCAGGCAGCTTCACATAATACACATTATCGAGCGTGAATTATGGACATCGGGATGCGACACGTCGTAGCCCTCGTTGCCTCGATCTGTCGGCTCGCGTCATTCTGCTGTGATCGCGACGGTTTACCGCTGGGTTGCGAGCCGCCGAAATCGCCCCCAGTGTCGTGTCATAGCTGCAGCTCCCGTTAGACGATGGACCGGCACCGGACGACGCTCCGATGCCCGCAGCTCCGTCGCGGCCGGTGAGGCCAGTTTGACGCCCACCCGGGGCGACGAGAACCGAACGCTCGGGCTATGTTTGGTCACTGCGTTGAATGTTCACTGCGTTGAATGGTGGGATGAACCGATGCCGGCCTGGGCCATGGTTGTTGGGCGTCACTCAGTTTCGGGATGGTGGCGTCACTCGGATTCGGCATGCCCGCTTCCCGCATCTGCTGGCGATCGGGATCGTCGTGCTGAGTGTCGGCCTTCTCGTCCTGGCCCTGTGCAGCGCAGGGTTTGCCGCCGCTCTGCGGTCGCGTGGCGTCAGGGGCAGCGCCCCATGAGATGAGATGACCGACCCCGCGTTGGCGCTCACGGTCGCGCTCGGCTGCGGCCTGCTGCTCGGGGTTGAGCGTGAGCGGCGCATGAGCGAGGAGTCCAACCGCGCGCCAGCCGGCGTGCGCACATTTGCCCTGGTCGGGCTGGCGGGCGGACTCAGCTGGCGGCTGGGCGGGACTACGACAGCGGCCGTCGCACTCGGCTTCGTCGCGCTCGCAGCGGTGGTCGGATACGTACGCAGCAAAGAAACCGACCCCGGACTGACGACCGAAGTGGCGCTCGTCGTCGACTTCCTGCTCGGCGCGCTCGCGCAGCGCGAGACGGGTCTCGCTGCCGGCGTCGCGGTGGGCACCGCGATCGTGCTGGCGGGGCGGGAACAGATACACACCGTCGTGCGACAGACGCTCTCGGAGCGTGAGCTGCACGACGGCCTGCTGTTCGCGGCCTGTGCGCTGATCGTGCTGCCACTCCTTCCCGACCGAGGTCTTGGTCCTCACGGATCACTCAACCCCTCGATCATCTGGCGACTTGTGGTGATCGTGATGGCCATCCAGGCCGCGGGCTATGTCGCGCTGCGCGCGCTCGGACCTCGGTACGGCCTGCTCGTTACCGGTTTGCTTGGCGGGTTCGTGTCCAGCACGGCCACGATCGGGATCATGGGAGCCCGCGCCGTGCGAGAACCCAGCCTCCGCCGCGGGGCGACAGCAGCGGCCGTTGTCTCTTCCGTGGCGACCGTCATCCTGCTCGCGATCGTCGTTGGAGCGGCGAGCCTGGAGACTCTCCGCGAGCTCGCGCTGCCGCTGACCTTCGCCGGTCTCGCCGCTGTGGGATACGCGCTGCTCTTCGCGCTGCGCGCGACACGCGCCGAGAAGCAGGAGGAATTTGACCGCGGTCGGGCGTTCAATCTGCGCGTAGCCATCGTGCTGGCCCTCACGGTCGCGCTCGTGCTGCTCGTATCGAGCGTCCTGAACGCCGCACTGGGACGGGCTGGTCTGGTCCTGGGAACCGCGACCGCCGGGCTCGCCGATTCACAGTCCGCCGCTATCTCCGCGGCGACGTTGTCGCACGCCGGTCAGATCAGCGCGTCCGGCGCCGCGCTCGCCGTACTGGCAGCGTTGTCGGCCAACACCCTCAGCAAGGCAGTGATCGCCGCCATGCTCGGCAAACGCCGCTTCGCGGCCGACGTATGGCCCGGCCTCGCACTCATCCTCGGCGGAGCGTGGGGCGGCTGGGCGCTCGCCAGCGTCGCGTGAACACGAAGACGACGAACCGGGTTGGACGACCGTTTCGATTTCGGCCTGAAGGGATGGTGCTTGTCGCAGACGCGCGCCTGCCAAGGTCGCGAACGGCGAGCTTCGCCTCGTCTGGCCTACGCCGGCGATCCGCTTCACCAACCGGGGGAAAGCCCGCCGGGGACTCGGGAGAAGTCTTGGGCGCACACCGCCGCCCCGGCTTGCCATGGATGGGAATGCGCGAGGCCAAGGAGGACTGGCTCGAGCTCGGCCGCGACCTGGCCACCCGCGGACTCGCCGCCCCGAGGTTGATCGTCGCCGACGGCGCCCCGGGGCTGATCAGCGCGGTCGAGGAGCTGTGGCCACGCGCTGACCGCCAGCACTGCGCCGTTCACCGCCTCCGGAACCTGCTCGCCATGCTCCCCGGATCAGAACGCGAACGAGTCCGCCTCGCCTACTGGCACGCGCTCAACGAAGCAACCAGCGTGAAAAACGGCACGCTGTGCCTAACTAAAGGTGCTGATCGGCGAGCTCGACCCACGCCGGCTATGAGGCGGCCCTTGAGGAGCATCGGAACGAAAAGTCACGATAAGGGCTGAGAGCCGGCACGGGACCCTGATCGGCCGTACCGTCTTTGGCGGTGCCGGTCGAGTTTCTGAGCGATGAGGAAGCGGCTGCGTATGGGCGGTTCATCGGGCCGCCGTCGCGGGAGGAGCTGGAGCGCTCGTTCTTTCTTGATGACGCTGACAGGGTGTTGATCGCCCGGCACCGCGGGGATCACAACCGCCTCGGGTTCGCGTTGCAGTTGACGACGGTCCGGTCGTTGGGCTTGTTCTTGGTGGATCCGTTGGACGTGCCGGGCGTCGTGCTCGACTATCTCGCGGGGCAGCTGGGGATCGCGGATCCGTCGGGTGTGGATCGCTACATGGAGCGTCGCACGACCCGCTTCGAGCACGCTGAGGAGATCAAGCGCGCCCGCGGGCTGCGGGATTTCTCGGAGGTCGCGCGGGAGCTCGAGAGGTGGGGTGGACGCGCGGGGGTGGACGACGAGTGATGGGCCGAGGGCGATCTTCAACGACGCGATCGGCTGGATGCTTGACCGCGATGTCTTGCTGCCCGGGGTCACGACGCTCGCACGGCTGGTCGCCCGCGTGCGTGAGGACGCGACCGAACGGCTGTGGGGCACGCTTTCCGGGCTGCTGACGGCGAGGCAGTGCCGGCAGCTTGAGCGTCTCCTGGAGGTTCCGGACGGCCGGCGGTTCTCGGATCTTGAGCGGTGGCGTAAGGGGCCGGCGAAGCCGTCGGGCAGGAATCTGGAGAAGGCGAT
>JADGPN010000519.1 GCA_017882465.1 Solirubrobacteraceae bacterium | reverse complement strand
GCGTCGGCCTTGGTCTTCGGGGACGGGACGAGGATCCCCACGAGGGCGCCGCTGAGGGTGCTCGCCGCGCCCCACAGCTCCTTGGGCACCTGGTGCCCAACGGCGGCGATCACCGCCGCGCCGGCGAACAGCACCACGAGGGCCGCGCCGACGGACATGATCGCCAGCGAGTAGGAGTCCTTGTCGTTGCTACTGGATCCCATGGTCTTCCCCTCGTCCGTAGTGCAGCTCTCGCCGGCACCGGCAGTCCTCGTCGCTGATCCCGAGCAGCTCGAGCGTCGTGTAGTGGTCGAGGCTCTTCAGCGTGGCGCCGTCGACGAAGGAGCGGAACCGCCGGCCGCTGACCGAGCCGGACAATTGCCGGCGGGCATGATCGAGCCGGCAGAAGTTGTCCCGCATGAGCTCGAGCTCGATCTCGGACGGACCGCGCGTCCCGCCCGCTTGCGGACCTGGATCAGGTACTCCATCCAGCCTTGGGCATCGGCGACGTCCTGCGAGGTTCCATCGTCGAGGTCGCCGAGGAGCACCTTGCGGTCCGCGACGCTGGTCTGCGTCTTGAGCAGGGACGAGTCGGGCCACCACGTGCCTCCGGCCAGCGCCCGCACGAGCGTGCTCTGATAGCGGAGGAAGTCGTCGTAGGTGAGCCGGGCGATCGCGTGGCGCGCCGAGCGGTCGGTGCGGTTCTGCTGGTAGACGGTCGCGACGAAATTGATCACGCCGCCGATGATCACCCCGATCAGCCCGAACACAGCTGCCGCCACGCCGCCGACTGTAACTCGCGATCAGGGGCCCGAGGAGACCTGCAAGCCGCCCTGCACGGGGGTGAACAAGGCCGGCGGAGCCGGCCCCTCTCTCCTTGACCCCGACCGACAGCGCGCCGTGCAGGCCACCGGGGTCGTTGGCGGCCCGGCGAGAGGTCCGTTCGCGCGGCGCGTCGCGCCGGCGGCACGGCGGCGACGACCCCGGCCAGCAGGCCGACGGCGAACAGCAGCAGCACCTGCGCCCACGGGACCAGAAGATGACCCCCTCGCTCGAGAGTGCCCGGGCGATGACCCAGGCGAAGAAGATTCCCAGCACGACCCCGACCAGCACGCCCATCGCCGCGGTGACCACGCTCTCGTCGCGGATCAGGGTTCGCGCCTGCCCGCGGGTCATGCCCACCGCCCTGAGCCTCCCCAGTTCCCGGGTGCGCTCGTGGATCGAGAGCGTCAGCGTGTTGGCGATCCCCAGCAGCGCCATCAACACGCTCATGGCCAGGAGCGCGTAGAACAGGATCAGGATGCTGTCGACGCGGCCGCCGACCTCGTCCTTGAGCTGTTGCTCGGAGCGGGCCACGACCCCCGGGTAGGAGGCCAGCGCCGCCCCCAGGGCGGACGCCGCGGCGCCGCGATCCGCCCCGGTGTGCAGGTGCGCGCCGTGTCCTGCTCGACGATCACGCCTCCCGGGGCGAGATCGTCGAGTGTCGACTGCGATCCGTCGACCCAGTCGAAGCTGTACACCTGCCAGATTGTGGTCGGCTCGATGCCCGTCGCCGAGAGGCCGGCGGTGCCGCCCAGCCGGGCGGTGCCGCCCAGCCGGGCGGTGGCGCTCTTCAAGCTCGAGACGCCGGCCACGTCCGGGACTACCGGCCACGGCACGGGCGCTCGCGGCCGGAATCGGCGAGATTCCGTCCTGGCTCTCGATCGTGAAGTCCCCGATGAAGGTGCGGCCGATGATGTGGGCGGCCGACGCGCGCAGCCCGCTGGCGTAGAGGGTCACGAACAGGACCAGCGCCAAGCCGATCATCAGCGAGGACGCGGTCACGGCGGTCCGCACGGGATTGCGGGCAGCGTTCTCGCGCGCGAGCAGGCCGAGGAACCGGCCGCCGCGGTGAAGCGGCCACGCGACGATTCCGGTCAGCCGCCGCACGGCGCGGGGGCTCAGGATCACGATCGCCAGCAGCAGGGCCACCGCGCCGGCGCGCTCGCGGCCAGCCGCGAGGCGGCGGTGCCGGAGTTGGTCAGGATCAGAACCAGCCCCCCGATCGCCAGCACGCTCGCCAGCCCGGCGGTGATCGCGCGCTCCAGCGTCCCGGACGCTGCGGGGCGGCGCTCGTCCGCAGCGCCTCGAGCGGGGCCACCCGCGTCGCTCGCAGCGCCGGCAACAGGCCCGCGATGACCGTCACGAGCACGCCGACCACCAGTCCGAGCACCGCGGTGCGCGGGGCGAACACGAGCCCCGTGGAGGGGAGGTCGAAGCCGATCGCGGCGAACTCCTGCACTCGCTGGGTGATCGTGACCGAGAACGTGTTGAAGATCACCAGCGCGCCCACGAACACGGCGATGAACCCGAACGCGAGCAGCCCCGCGGCGAGCAGGCCGAGCGCGCCGCTCAGGCGCTGCACATCGGTGTCGACCTGGGCCTGGGCGGCGCGAACGACGAACTCGCGGGGGAGGAGCGGACGGATCTGCCGCACGAGTGCGGCCGGGGTCGTGCCCCTGGCGGCGGCGACGTAGATCACGTCGACCTTCCCCGGCTTGCCGAACAGGGCTCACGCGGTCGGGAGCGAGAACACGGCGAACGTCGCGCCGCCGAGCGACGCCCCACCGAGCCGCACCAGGCCCGAGATCCGGAACCGCTGTACGGGCTGGCCGGTCACGATCGGAACCAGGTCACCGACGTGGTAGCCCTGGCGGGCGGCGGTGGCCTCGTCGAGGGCGACCTCGTGGGGGCCGGCCGGACGGCCGTCCCGCACGAACCTCTCACCGCTGAACGGCGGCGGCAGGTCGGAGATGGCGAGCGTCGGCGAGCCGGTGCTGCTGATCACCCTGCCGTTGCGCCCGACGATCGTCGCGACGTCGGAGATCTGGCCCTGGGCGTCGGCGACGCCGGGGAGCGCGTGGATCCGTCGCACCAGCGAGACCGGCATGCTCGCCGGGCGCTGAGGGGCGAGCTCGTGTCCTGGCGGCTCGAGACGATCACGTCGGCGCCACTTGGAGGCGCTGGTGAACAGCTGGCGGAAGGCGGCGTGGATGGTGTCGGTGAACACGAACGTGCCCGCGATCATCGACACGCCGATCAGCACCGCCAGGGCCGTCATCCCGCCCGACGCCGCCTCGCCGCGAGGTTGCGCACGGCGTAGGAGTGCATCCCTACTGCGGGGCCTTGAGCACGTCGAGGATCTCCGCCGCCGAGAGCCGCTCCGCCTCGCGCACGATCAGGCCGTCGGCCAGGAACAGAACGCGATCGGCATAGGCGGCGGTGTTCGGCTCGTGGGTGACGATCACGATCGTCTGCCCCAGCTCGTCGACGGCGCGACGGAGCATCTTCAGGATCACCTCGCCCGAGACGGAGTCGAGGTTGCCCGTCGGCTCGTCGGCGAAGATCACCGCCGGCTTGGTCATCAGGGCGCGGGCTAGCGCGACGCGCTGCTGCTGGCCGCCGGAGAGCTCGCACGCGCGATGATGGCGGCGATCCTGAA
>JADGPN010000518.1 GCA_017882465.1 Solirubrobacteraceae bacterium | reverse complement strand
CGCCGGAACGAGGTCGGCCGGCACGAGTCGGCGGACCGTCGCCGCGTTGAAGAAGCCGATCAGCCAGTTCGGGATGTAGTCGAGGACCTCTCCGCCGAGGGTGGCCTGCATCCGCTCGCGATTGGTGACGGTCGTCATTCTCTGCCTTCTCCCAACGGGTCGCGCGAGACCGCAGCGTGACTACAGCGACACGGCTTCTCCGGTGATCGCGGCCTGTAACAGTGCATCGATGGCGCGCGCCTGACCGACTGAATCCGACCGTCCCAGGAGCGGCGTCATCTCGCCTCGGATCGCCGCGCTCAGGTTCTCGAGCTCAAGCCTGTACGAGTCCTCCGGCTCCAGCTCGATGATCTCGACCCCGTCGCCGCGTTGGAGCCGCAGCTCGGGGTGCTGGCAGTGCCAGGGATCGCGCACGCGGATCGACCCGTCCGAACCGATGACTTCGAGCTCGCTTCGGTTCGGCAGGTCCAACGCGCAGTCGAAATGGGCGAGCACGTTGCCATCGAACGCGAGCGTGCCGGTGAAGCGGAGGTCGACGCCGCTCGGCCCGACGACCCGCTGCGCCGTCACCCGGACCGGCTCGCCTGCCAGCAACCGGCACCCCGACACGCAATAGCAGCCGATGTCCATGAGTGCGCCACCGTCGAGGTCGGATCGCAGGCGGACGTTCGCGGGATTGGCGAGCGGGAAGCTGAAGGCCGCGCGGATGAGCCGCACCTCGCCAATCGCGCCGTCCGCGACGAGCGCCGCGAGGCGCTTCGTCTGCGGATTGTGGCGCCACATGAAGGCCTCCATGAAGTGGCGACCGGCTCGTTCGGCGGTGTCGAATAGCGTTTCGACCAGCTCCGGGTGCCGCGAAAGGGGCTTCTCGCAAAGGACATGCTTGCCCGCCTCGAGAGCGCGCGTCGCCCACTCCACGTGGAGCGAGTTGGGGAGCGAGACATAGATCGCGTCCAGCGTCGGATCGGCGAGCAGCTCCTGGTAGGACCCGTAGGCCCGAGGGATGCCCTGCTCCCGGGCATACGCCTCGGCGCGGGCGAGGTCGCGGCTGGCGACTGCTGCGATCTCGACCTGGTCCGAAGCGGCCGCTCCCGCGAGGACATGCCTGTTGATGTTCGCCGTTGAGAGGATGCCCCAGCGGGTCACGATGCCTCCGATCCTGCAGGACGGATACGGTGGGGATGAACCCACCTCGACATCGTAGGACTCCGAGCGACAAGGCGAACCCGTCCGACGCATTCGTTTGCTGGTCCCGCGTGCGTGCAAACCGCAAGGAGTGGCCTGACGGTGCGGATCGGCTTGAGGAAACGAATGTGCGATCCACAGGCGGAATACCGCAGTACACCCGTCTGGGAGCCGGAAGTCCGAGGTGCCGGGAGTCACCGCCCGACCGAGCTGGCTACGTCCCGGCGTGGTCGTCGTATCGACCACGCGATTCCCGGATCCTCGACCTCCTCGACCGCGACGGCCGGTGCTAGCTGGCCCTCACGGCAGCGATGCGCCAGATGGCCGACAGGCCCGACCCAACTTGAAGCGCACCCCCCGACGGTGCCCCCAGGCTCTGGCTCTGGCGCTGGTCGGCGAACGTGCTCGTGTGCGGGCCAGGCCGAATACCGCTATACCGTACCGAGGTCCCTTGACGCTGGGTCAGGGGCGTCGATGATCTCCCCTGATCCGACGGGGAGATCCAATGATCACCGTCGCAGATCAGAAGATCAGGGGAGAGATCTGAATAGGGCGGCCTCTGGATCAGGGGATTGAAGGTTCGAATCCTTCCTCGCCAGCCAATCCACAACATGTTGTGGTCCGTACAGGATCCAACCGCAACCGGTTGTAGTCCCCTCCCCCGACGGAACCAGCCCATCTCCGTTCGTGCACCGACCTGGTGATCAGGTGCCCACGACCCTCTGCACGCCTACGCGATCTCCGGGGACTTCGTGAGGCTCAAGACGTGCGCTCGTCCTTCAGCGTGTTGCGCATACGATCCACGGATGAGCACATTGCCCGAGTTCGACACCGACCCAGGCCGGCTCGCCCAGCCCTTTCCGGCTGACTTCGCCTGGGGCTTCGCCGCATCCGCTTACCAGATCGAGGGAGCCGCGGCCGAGGACGGCCGAGGACCGTCGATCTGGGACGCCTTTGCCCGTCAACCGGGCGCCATCGCGGACGGCAGCACGGGCGACATCGCCTGCGACCACTACCACCGCTACCCAGAGGACGTGCGGCTGATGGCCGATCTGGGGGCGCGCGCATTTCGGTTCAGCATCAGCTGGTCGCGCGTTCTGCCGATGGGGACTGGCGCCATCAACCAGCCCGGCCTCGACTTCTATCAGCGCCTCGTCGACGCCCTGCTTGGCGCGGGCGTCCAACCGCTGATCAACCTCTTCCACTGGGACCTGCCGCAGACACTGCAGGACCGCGGCGGATTCGCCAACCCGCAGGTCGTTGGCTGGTTCACCGACTACGCCGCGCTGCTCGCGTCGAGCCTGGGCGACCGTGTCAAGAACTGGATGACGTTCAATGAGCCGGCTGTCTTTGCCTTCCTCGGCCATGCCCAAGGCATTCATGCGCCGGGGCTGCGTGACTGGCCGACCGCGATCCGGGTAGCCGACAACGAACTACGCGCTCATGCCGGCGCCACCCAGGCGATCCGCGCTCTGGTCGACGACGCGAAAGTCGGCGTGGCGATCGATGTCAATCAAGTCGCGCCGGCGACCAGCTCGGAGCGCGATCGAGTCGCCGCCGACAAGTGGAGCTCCGCTCGCGACGCGTGGTTCCTCGACCCGCTGTTCGGCCGTGGCTACCCGGCCTTGGGACTCGACGCCCACCGCGAGGCGGGCCACCTCGAAGGCACCGACCTCGCCGAGCCGCCGGCCGGCGATCTCGATTACTTGGGCCTGAACTACTACCGGCGCGACTCGGTCAGCGCCAGGTCGGACCGGGCGTTCGACTGGGAGATCGGCGCTGTGCCGGGCTCGGAGCAGACCCAGATGGGCTGGCACGTCGCGTCCGACGGTCTGCGCGACGTCTTGCTCGAGCTCAACCAGACGTACGCACCGCCCGAGATCGTGGTCACCGAGAACGGCGCGGCGTACCCCGATACCGTCGAGCAGGACGGGCGGGTGCGCGACGTGGGCCGGCTCGAGTACCTGGCACGCCATGTCGCGGCGGCCGCCGACGCGCTTCGCGCTGGCGTGCCGCTTACCGGGTACCACGTCTGGTCAATTCTCGACAACTATGAGTGGAGCTTTGGCTACACCCGGCGGTTCGGTCTGGTCCACGTCGATTTCGCCAGCCAGCGCCGCACGCTGAAGGACGGCGCGCGCTGGTATCAGCGGCTCATCGCCCGGGAGTAGATTCTCAAGCCCATGCCATGAGCCCGTGACCGCGTGGATGCAGACCGGCGATGTCAACGGGCAACCGGCCGACGAACTGCGCCTCGCCCAGCAGCGCGGCCGCCAGTGC
>JADGPN010000517.1 GCA_017882465.1 Solirubrobacteraceae bacterium | reverse complement strand
GCCCCAGCGACGCAGCCGGTGCCTTGAGAACCATTGGGAACCTCCTTGAGCGCCTCCGGACTGTCCCGCGGGACGTTCCGAGCGACTATCGTCGAGAAACGGCTCTCTAAAGCTGGGAACGAAGCTGTCCGTGAGGTCGCCGTGGGCGGCTGGCCAGCGGTGGCCCTGCGCGAAGCATTCGCAGAAGCGGCGAGTGACCTTGTGTGTCGAGTCTACGCCCCGGCGGCACGAATACAAGACTGAGCGCCTGGTTGCGTCGCCGCAGCTCGCGCGCTCGCAACCCGACCTGTAGGCGGCGCCCGAACGAGCGAGCCAGCGGCCAGCACCCCCTTCCTTCCTCCCTCGCTCGACCGCACGACCAAGCGAGAGTTCCACGTCCTTCTGGACGCCTGCACCCAGGGATAACCGCTTCAGGCGGCAGGGGGTAAGTTTTCACCCGGCGCCGACATCAGCGCAGCCAAGCGCCGCCGCTCAGCTCGAGCGCTTCGCGCGAACGACCAGCACCGGCCGATCGGCGTGGTGGACGACTCTGCCCGGGACGTTGCCCAGCAGCACGTCCGCGAGCCCGCCTTGCCCGCGCGAGCCGACGACGATGGCGCGCGCGTCGTGTTCGGCGGCGAGGTCGAGGATCGCGCGCCAGACATTTCCCGAGCGCGCGGCGAGCGGGCTGGCGTCGAAGCCCACCTCGCGCGCGAGGGCGGCACCCTGTTCGGCGGTCGCTCGAGCGTCGCTGCGTTCGAGTTCGTCGATCTCGCCGAAGATGGGCGCGTAGGTGGCGGGTCCCGCGGACGTGCTGACCGAGCGCTCCGCCGCTGCCCAGATCGTCACGACGAGCGCTGGGCCGGGCGTGAGGAGCTCACCGGCTCTTGTGATCGCGGACTTCGCGTCCCCGGAGCCGTCGTACGCGATGAGGATGGGGCGTTCGGGCATGCGTTCTCCTAGCTTCTTTGGGTTGGCGATCGCAGAGGTCGTCCCGCGCAAGCATGGCGCAGCCGTAATCGAGACCCGTCTGACCGCTCAGCTCGCCTGATTCACTGGGGAGTGCGGCTGGCGAGGTTTGGCACCGTCCGCTGGCGCTCCCTCGCCGTGACCACGGTCACCGGAAGCCCCAGCTTCCTCACCTTGCTCGGCAGGTCGCGTTGCAGCCAGTGCGACGTCGACTTGGGCATCGTCGAGATGATGATCTCGTCGTAGTTTCCCTCGTGCACGGCCTGCTGAACCGCCCGCAGCGGGTCCGGGCCCCCGACGTGGGACGCCACGGGTCCACCGGCGGCGCGCTCGAGCAAAGGCAGAGCGAGTTCGAGCGTCCAGTCGGCGTTCCCGCGCTCCGACACATCCGGGATCAATAGGGCGAATTCACAGGGTCCCTCCTCGGCACGCCTGGCCACCTTGTCGATGACCGCCTGCGTCGCCGCCGTCTTGTTGGCGACGACAAGGATGCGCTTCTTGCCGGCTGCCTCCATGTCCTCTCCTTCCGACTCGTTGACCTTCACATTGATACTCGCACATAGCGGCATCGCTGACACCATCCCGCTCACGGATTCCCGCGTGGGTGGGCGAGCAGTTCCGGCGCTATCCGTCCTCCGGCACGAGCCACAGCACCGCGAGCGGGGGCAGGCTGAACTCGGCCGAGTGGTACTGGTTCATCCACGGCACGTCCTCGCTCTCCACCCCGCCGAGGTTGCCGATGTCCGACCCGCCGTAGAGCGAGGAGTCGGTGTTGACGAGCTCCGTCCAACGGCCCGGCACCGGCAGGCCGAGGCGGTAGCCGTGGCGCGGCGCCGGCGTGAGGTTGGCCACGAAGACGACCGGCTTGCTCGCGTCCTTGCCGATGCGGGCAAAGGCGAACACGCTGTTCTCGGCGTCGTTGGGCTCCAGCCACCAGAACGCCATCTGGTCGGAGTCACGCTCCCACAGCGCTGGCGTGTCGCAGTAGGCGCGGTTGAGGTCGCGCACCAGCGACTGGATACCCGAGTGGGAGCGGTTCTCCAGCAGGTGCCAGTCGAGCGAGCGCTCCTCCGACCACTCCTGCTCCTGCGCGAACTCGTTGCCCATGAACAGCAGCTTCTTGCCGGGGTGCGCCCACATGAAGGCGTACAGCGCGCGCAGGTTGGCCAGTTGCTGCCATCGGTCGCCCGGCATCTTGGAGAGCATCGAGCGCTTACCGTGCACCACCTCGTCATGCGACAGCGGCAGGATGAAGTTCTCCGTGAAGGCATAGGCGAGAGAGAAGGTCAGCTCGTGGTGGTGCCAGCGACGGTGGATCGGCTCGTGCTGGAAGTAGGCCAGCGTGTCGTGCATCCAGCCCATGTTCCACTTAAAGTCGAACCCCAGCCCACCGAGGTAGGTCGGCCGCGAGACCCCGGGCCACGCCGTCGACTCCTCCGCCGCCGAGATGACGCCCGGCTCGCGGCGGTGAACGACCTCGTTGTACTCCTTGAGGAAGGACACGGCATCGAGGTCCTCGTTACCGCCGTGCTCGTTGGGCACCCACCGCCCCTCCTCGCGCGAGTAATCGAGGTAGAGCATGGAAGCCACGGCGTCGACGCGGATGCCGTCTGCGTGGTATTCGCGCGGCCAGTACAGGGCGTTCGCGAGCAGGAAGTTGCGCACCTCGTTGCGCCCGTAGCTAAAGACCAACGTTCCCCAGTCAGGGTGGGTGCCGCGGCGCGGGTCTTCGTGCTCGTAGAGCGCGGTGCCGTCGAAGCGAGCGAGCGCGAAGTCGTCGCGCGGAAAGTGCGCCGGCACCCAGTCGAGGATCACGCCGATGCCGCTGTGATGCAGCCGGTCGACGAAGTCGCGGAAGTCGTCGGGCGACCCGTAGCGCGGCGTGGGCGCGAAGTAGCCGGTGACCTGGTAGCCCCACGAGCCGCTGAAGGGGTGCGCCATCACGGGCATCAGCGCGATGTGCGTAAAGCCCATGTCCCTTGCGTAGGCGGACAGCTCGTCGGCGAGCTCGAGGTAGCTGAGCGAGCGGTTGCCCTCGGCTGCCTTCAGGCGCCAGGAGCCGAGGTGGACCTCGTAGATCGAGACCGGCGCGCTCACGTGCTCGGCACCCCGGCGCCGCTCCAGCCACTCCGCGTCGTCCCACTCGTGGTGGGACTCGTAGACCATGGAGGCCGTCTTTGGCGGCACCTCGGTGGCGAACGCGACCGGGTCGGCCTTCAGCCGGATCTCGCCCTGCTGGGTCAGGATCTCGAACTTGTAGAAGGCGCCCGAGTAAACGCCGGGCAGGAACAGCTCCCAGATGCCGCTCGACCCCAGCGAGCGCATCGGGTGCAGGCGGCCGTCCCAGGAGTTGAAGTCGCCGACCACCGACACCGACCGGGCGCTCGGGGCCCACACGGCGAAGGCGGTGCCGCGCACGCCCTGGTGCTCGATGACGTGCGCGCCGAGCTTGGCGTAGAGCTCCTCGTGGCGCCCCTCGCCGACCAGGTGGACGTCTATGTCGCCGAGCGTCGGTCGGAAG
>JADGPN010000516.1 GCA_017882465.1 Solirubrobacteraceae bacterium | reverse complement strand
ACCCCTTCATCGCTACGGGAGTAACTGTTACCATTAACCAAGAACCCGCCTACACAGTTAACGGGACGCCCTCGACTCCTTTCGTCGTAGAGCGTGGTCGAGGCGCGCGATTGCAGTGGCGACGGAGGGAGCGTCCGACGGCGCCGGCCTCGGACGACTCTCACTGTCAAAGTGCTTCGTCGTCTGGGCGGTGACGTCCGACCCGACCGGTAGGTCCTTCGGGCTGGCGGCGGGCTGACTCTTGACGACTGCGTCGGCCGCTTTGGTCTGACCGACAAAGGTCTTGTCGCCCGCCGCCGTCCGAGGACCACCGGCGTGACTTGATAGAAGCGTGGCTTTCGCCTCTCGTGAGAGTTGTCCGCCGGAGATCCGCTTCATTCGGCGTCAACCAAACGAAGGGACGGTCCACATGATCGTGATCGGAGCGGACACCCACAAGGGATCGCACGCGCTGGCGGCGGTCGACGAGGGAACCGGCAGGGTGCGCGGCAGTCGCGAGATCAAGGCGGACGATGCCGGGCATCTGGCCGCGGTGCGTTGGGCCCGAGGCCTGGATGACGATCGCGTTTGGGCGATCGAGGACTGTCGGCACGTGTCCGGACGCCTGGAACAGGCGCTGTTGGCGGCCGGCGAGCGGGTCGTGCGCGTGCCGCCGCAGCGGATGGGCGCCTCCCGCAAGGGTGAGCGCGCGCTGGGCAAGTCCGATGAGATCGACGCGCTCGCGGTCGCCAGGGCCGTCGTCAAGGACGGGGTCCAGAAGTTCCCGGTCGCGTACCTGAACGGGCAGGCGATGGAGATCCGCCTGTTGCTCGATCACCGCAGCGATCTCGTCGCCGAGCGGACCCGCACGATCAACCGGCTGCGCTGGCATCTGGTCACGTTGTGTCCCGAGCTCGAGGCCTCGCTCAAACGCAAGGCGCTCAACGATGCGCGCGGGCTCGATCGCGTCGACCGCCACCTACGGAAGCTGCACGCCGGCGCACGGACCAGGATCGCGCGCGATCAGATCGCGCATCTACGCGGGCTGAACCGGCAGATCGAGGCGCTGCACCGCGAGCTGGCGGAACTCGTCTCCGAGCACCGCCCCAGGCTGCTGGAAGAGCAGGGCTGCGGTGCGCTGACCGCCGCGATCCTGATCGGCCACACCGCCGGCAACGAGCGGTTTCGGTCGGAGGCGAGCTTCGCGAAGCAGACGGGCACCGCGCCGATCCCCTGCTCGTCGGGAAAGCGCACCCAGCACAGGCTCAACCGCGGCGGCGACCGCCAGCTCAACCACGCACTGCACATCATCGCGATCACCCGCGCCCAACACGATCCCGCCACCAAGGAATACCTCGCGCGCAAAGAGGCAGAGGGGAAGACCACCAAGGGTGCGCTGCGCAGTCTCAAGCGCTACCTCGCCCGCCACTTCCACCAGCTGCTCGCCGAGCCGCCCGCCAACCATTCGACAGCCACCGACGGCCAGCCAATTATCGAGCCTCACCTGGCGGCCGAGCCCGAGCAGCTGCCCCCGATCCCACCGCTACCCCCGCCACGCCGGCTGGTCAACCCGAATACCAAGGGCCAGGCACCCTCCCCGATGGTCTGCATCGGCTAGTCCGGCCCCGACCGATCAACCCCGGGGCCAATCTACGGCCCGCTGTCACCCGCGATGAGCTTCACCGCCACCATCGGCTGCCCAAAATCAGCGCGATCAGCCCCGATCACCACTCGCCGCGACCCAACGATCCGTTCTCAGCCCCTCTGACGCCCTCGACGACCGACCCGCGACCGACAGCACCCCCAGATCCAGCCTCCAGTAGTCACCCGCCGACGCCCCCCGACTCCTTCAGAAACGCGCAAATACCGACCGCCGCTTGACATAGAAGTGACCCTTGGCGACGATGGGCCGCGCGCCGGCGACGCGGTTGACTGTCAGCGCTCTCGCCTTCCGTAAGGGCGTTGTGGCCGGAGTGGTCTTGGTGGGGGCGTCCCATGCGGTGTCGCGCCGGGACTGGGGGGTCGTGCGGGGCACGATCCACCCGGCCGGTTCAGGAGCTGGGATGCAGCCCGTTGTGAGCCGGGAGCCTCGCGGTCAACCGGCCGATATCGGCGTGATCGCCCCGGCCGGCGGGCGCGCGGACAGCCCGGCGCACGTACGCAAGCTGGCGTAGTGCGCCCGGGCGCGGCGGGCGGCGGCGCCCTGGCTCACGATCGGCTGGCCGGTGCCGGAGACGACAGCCGGGATGAACCGCGCGATCAGCGGTGCGGGCGGGCGCAAGGTGAGCTTCAGCACCCCGGTGGCCGTGCTGTAGGAGTTCTCCCACCACAGGAAGTTGCCCATACCGTAGGCGACGAACGTATGGCCTAGCCAGCCCGAGCCCTGCAGCATGTGCGCGTGCGCGCCGATGATGATGCTCGCCCCCGCGGCGGCCAGCTTCGGCGCCAGCGACAGCTGGTTCTGATCCGGGCAGGCCATGCCTTCCGTGCCCCAGTGCATGAACACGATGACGATCCGGGCGAGCCGTTTTGCGGCCCGGACGGCCGCGAGGGTCTGGCCCGGGTTGATCGCGTTGGCCTCGCCCGGCCGGTGTGCCGTGGCCACCCAGGACGAGGCCAGCTCAGCCACCTGGGAGACGCCGACGATCGCGATCTTCGTGCCGTGGATCGTCGTCACGTAGGGCGCCCAGGCCGCCGCCGCGTTGACTCCCGCGCCCACGAACGGGAAATGCGCCGCCTGCGCCGCCGCGAGCGTGTCCGCCAGCCCGGTCTGCCCGTGATCCAAGATGTGGTTGTTGGCCATCGTGATCAGATCCACGCCGGCGTCGCGCAGCGCGGTGAAAGCCTCCGGGGTGGTCGCGAAGTGGTAGGTCTTCGGCTGCGGCTGGCCTCGCCGGGTGACCGGCGTCTCCAAGTTCACCGCCGTGAAGTCGGCCGACCTGAGCACGGACGTGATCGGGCCAAAGGTGGTGGCCGGATCCTGCAGCAGCCGCGCGACGCGCCCAGCGAAGTGCACGTCTCCGGCGAAGGCCAGCGTGATGTCACCGGGGGCCGCCACCGGGTGGCGTTGCTTGACGACCGGGCTGGCCTGGTCGATCGCCGCCCGCGCGGCGTGCCGGGCTGGAGAGCTCGACGAGCATGCCGCGGTCAGCATCACCAGCACGCTGGCCGTGACGATAAGCAGCCGCGGGGTCACCACGGCCCTAGCCGACGTACGCCGGCCGCACCAGCGTGCTGGCCGCGAACCGTCCCGAAACCTCCCGGAGTGACAGGCCCCGCCTCCACCCTCGACCTCCCTCTCGGGCCCAGGCAACGAAGGGGAGGCTTCTGGTCGCCCCCGGTCGCGCGCGGGAGACGGTGCCTCGCCGTCCGGGCGAGGCCGATCGCCACGCACGATGGACAGTCTCGTCGCTGGTCGCCGTGGTGGGCCAGCACGCGCCGTTGCACGCGGATGTAGCGCGCCCGCCAGTGCGGCGCGGTCACGCAGCTGGTCG
>JADGPN010000123.1 GCA_017882465.1 Solirubrobacteraceae bacterium | reverse complement strand
CTCGCACGAGGGGCGAATCGCGGGCAGCTGCGCCATGTCCAGTCCGGCGTAAACCGGCCCGCGGGCCGGGCCTCTGGCGCCCCGACTTGCGTTGCGCCGCAGCCGTGGCTGGTCGCTCCCCAATTCACGGATCGAATGTCCGACGCCGGCACCCGCGGCATCCTTCCCGCGCCCGCGAGGCCGGGCTCTGCACCGTCTGGCCCCACCGAGTAGGCTGCGCTGAACCAGGCGGCTTTCGAGATGGGTTCAACGCATGTGCGCGCGCTTGTCGGTCGGGCTCGCGAGGTGGTCGAATTGGATAGGGCGCTCGACCGGCTTGACGCCGGGGACCCGTGGCTCGTGCAGATCGTCGGCGAGCCCGGCATCGGGAAGTCCAGCCTGCTCGCGGAGCTCTGCCGCCGCGGGGAGGACCGCGGCTATCTGGTCCTCGACAGACGAGCGGCGGAGTTCGAGCGCGACATCCCGTTCGGCCTGATGGTCGACGCGCTCAACGACTACCTCGGCTCGCTTGAGCCGGCCATGCTCCGCGCGCTCGATGACGACGTGCTGCATGAGCTGGCGTCGATCTTCCCGTCCCTGCCGCGGCCCGACGATGCGGCGAGGAATCGGAGTGAGAGCGCCGACCGCTACAGGCTGCATTACGCGATCAGGAACGTGCTCGAGCGGCTCGCGAAACGCCAGCCGATGCTGCTCGCCCTCGACGATGTCCACTGGGCCGACGCGGCATCGGTTGAGGTGATGACCCACCTGTTGCGCCGGTTTCGGGGCCCGCTGCTGACCGCGGTCGCCTACCGCCATGTCCCCACGCGCCTGCTCGCGGCACTCGAGGCGACCACACGGGCCGGGTTCGGCAGCCGGCTCGATGTCCCGCCGCTGACCTCGGAGGAGGCGCAGGGCCTGATAGGGCGCGACGTGGATGACGCCACCTGCACCGCGCTGTATGAGGAGAGCGGCGGGAACCCGTTCTACATCCAGCAGCTCGCGCGGGCGCGCCACGCGCGGCGCAGTCACGGCGCGCAGGGTCCGGAGCCAGCTCGTGAAGCCGTTCCCCGCACCGTGATCGCCGCGATCGGAGAGGAGCTGCTGTCCGTTTCCGATCATGCCCGGCTGGCGCTCGAGTCGGCCGCCGTTGCCGGCGAGCCATTTGAGCCCGAGCTCGTCGCCGCAATCGCCGAGCGGGACGTGACTCAGGTGCTCGCGGCGCTCGACGAGCTGCTCGAGTTCGACTTCATTCGGCCGACGGACGTCCCACGGCGCTTTCGTTTCCGGCACCCGATCGTCCGCCGGGCGGTGTACGACGGGATGCCGGCGGGCTGGCAGCTCGGCGCCCACGCGCGGGCTGCGGCCGCGCTGGCACAGGCGGGCGCCCCGGCCACCGCGCGCGCACACCACGTCGAGCGTTCGGCGACCGTGGGGGATGAACAGGCAATCGCGCTCCTGGTCGATGCTGGCCGCGCCGCCGCGCCGCGCGCGCCGGAGACAGCCGGATGGTGGCTGCTGGCGGCGACCCGCCTGCTGTCCGCAGGCGACGCCGACCAGCGCCTCGGCTTGATGGCTGAGGCGGCGAGTGCGCTGACATTCGCGGGCGCCTACGACGAGTCCCTCGTGGTGCTCGACGAGGCCGCCGCACTCCTGCCCGCCGAGCGGGTCCGTGAACGGGCCGAGGTGGTCGCGAAGATCGCATTCGCCAAGCGTATGAGCGGTCGTCCGCTCGAGTCGCGTGGGCTCGTGCAGGTCGCGCTGCAGTCGCTCCCGGCCGAGAGCCCCTCTGCCCTCGTCCTGAGGCTGGAGCTCGCAATCGATCGCTACTGGCGCGGAGAGTTCGCCCACATGTACGAACTCGCTCGGAACGTGCTGCGAGCGGCTCGCGACTGCGGAGAGCAGCTGCTGACGAGCTGGGCTGCGGCACTCTGCAGCCTCGCCGACATCTCTCGCGACCGCACGTCGGAGGCGGCAGCGGAGCTCCAGGATGCCGAGCTCGCCTTCAGCGCGGTCTCCGACGAGGAGCTGGCCGAGCACATCGACGTCGCGGGGTATCTTGCGCAAGCGGCGGCAGCACTGGAGCGAACCGACGACGCGCTTGACCACGTTCGCCGGGGCCTGCGCCTGGCCCGATCCACGGGCCAGAGCCCGTTCGTCCCCGGCATGCTCGTGCTCGAGACCAACGCTCTGTTCATGAAGGGGCGTGTGACCGAGGCGATGGTGGTCGCGGAGACGGCGACCGACGCCGCGGTCCTGACCGGCAACGATCAGTTCGCTGTGTGGGCCCTGTGGGCAGACGCGGTGGTGTGCTCCTGTGCCGGGGACACGGCGCGGGCACTGGCGAGCGCACGTGAAGCGGCGGCTCGCTCCGAGCGTGTGGACGAGACGTTCTTTTCGACCCTCTCGCGGCTCTACCTGGCGGCGGCATTGCACGCGGCCGGCGATCCCGCGGGCGCACGGTCGAGCTGGCCGCGTTCGAAGCCGGTGCTGCTCAGCGGCTGCTTGATCTGCGCGGCGGACATGGTTGGGAGTTGCTGGTCCAGACGCAGCTGGCCCTCGGCGAGCTCGATGCCGCCGACGATGCCGCCGCGGCAGCCGAGGCCCGGGCCCGCATCACCTCGTTGCCGCGGCAGACCGTGACGGCGGTCTGTGGCCGCGCTGCCGTCATGCTCGCCCGTGGCGACACGCAGGCTGCGGGTGACAAGGCCAAGGAGGCGATCCCGCTCGCCGAGGCAAGCGGGAATCCGCTGTCGGCGGCGCGAGCCCGGGTGCTGATCGGCACCGCTCTGGGTCGCGGCGACGACGTCCAGAAGGGGATCTCCGAGCTCGAGCACGCCGAGCGGACGCTGTCGGCCTTTGGCGCGCTGCGCGAAGCCGATGCAGCCGCCCGAGAGCTGCGCCGTCTCGGCCGCCGGCCACCGCGGCGCCTCCGTGGCGTTGCCGGCACCGCGGGAACGGACGCACTCAGCGCGCGTGAGCGGGAGGTCGCGAATCTCGTCGCCGCCGGCCAGCGAAACCGAGATGTCGCCGCGGCGCTGTTCTTGAGCGAGAAGACCGTCGAGAGCCACCTCGCCCGCATCTACGACAAGCTTCGTGTCCGCTCGCGCGCAGCTTTGGCCTCGATCATCGCCGCCGAGCGATCCGAGAACGAGTGACCGAGGCCGATGCCGGCACGCCGCGATCCGGGCTGCCATCGTCTGTCTCGTCGATCAGGGTGCGTGCGACGTGCTGGCGTCCGCGGTGAAGGCGCGTGGTGATCGTTGCTTCTGGGATCCGCAGCGAGCGCGCTGCCTCGCGGTACGACAGGCCCAGCAGGTCCACCGCGATCACCGCGTCTCGGAACGCTGCCGGCACGCTGGCGATTGCCTCCATGATCTCCCGCGAGCTGACGCCGGGCTCCTGGGATGGAAGCCCATCGTCTTCGAACAGCTGGCGTTCCTGCGGCCGGCGCTTGGCAGCACGGTAGTGGCTGGCATAGGTGTTCCTGAGGGCCCTCAGCAGGTAGCCGATCTCGTTGCCGTCGCGCAGCAGCCGAGGGCGCTTGAGCACGTTCGCGAGGGTTTCCTGCACCAGATCCTCGGCATCGTGTCGCGATCCGCACAGCGCCCATGCCGCCCGGTACATGGGGTCGATATGGGCCGACAGACCCTCGGGATCGAGCAAGTGCGGCCGGCGCGAGTCACGCTGCGAACGCTGTGGGGCCGCGTTCACGACCGCCCCTGAGACGAAGGCCGGCTCATGGAAGCGGCACCTCTCGAACCTCGTGCGCGACCGTCCGAGCCGCGACATAGGGCGGCAAGAGCGACAGCGCCCCTCTCTGATCTGCGGCCTCCACCGTCCACCACAGGTGATGTCCGCCCGTGGCGCAGGAACCAAGCGGCCGTCCGTGGCGCAGCCGGCTGGCGAAGCCCTTCCAGGCCGCGACGGCGATCCCGCACTCCTCCGGTGCGTGCCGATGGGTGAGGATGAAGGTTGCCATCGCCCCAGCTTGCCGCGGGCGGTGCAGCTCCGGTATGGGGAGATTCCCCTAAGCCTCCCCCAACTGCACTGCGACATCCCTGGTCCCGCCCCGTTCACCGGCGGCGACGGGTTGGCGCGCGGCAGCCTCACGCATGAGCCTCGGGTGCACCTCGTCATCCAGCGCCTCCGCCTCCTCGGAGCTGTTGCCGACGGCCATGAAACCAACGCGTCCGAGCTCGTCAGCGAGCTCAGCATGTGGAACAAGGTCCCCGTGCGGAGGTCGAGGAGCGAGCACAGCAGCCGTTCCTCGTAGGCCCCGCCTCTCGGCAGGTGACTCGCGCCATGTGTCGACGGTCCCGTAGGGGATCACGACAACCGAGCAGCGCTCATCCCCGGCGTGAAGCGCGGCCTCGACCGCGGGCATGCGCTTCTGCCCGGGCAAACGCGGCCGAGCGGTCGCCCTCGCCGATCGCGGACCACGCTTCGCTGGAGGGGTGCGCCGTCGTCACCGGGAGGGCGCGCACGATCGGGCGTTGGTGCTCGCGCGCGCGCCGATTGCCATCGCCGCCGGTCACCGCACTCGCCAGCCCGTGATCGGGCGCTCGATCCCACGCAGCACGAGCTCGCGCCGAGTTCCGGGCTCGCGCGTCAGCTGGGCGCGAGCGGCGGCTCGGGTTGCCGAGCTGATCAGCACTTCGTTGGGCCCGGCTGCGCCGGCCAGCCGAGCAGCGACGTTGACGGCGCTTCCGTCCAGTCCCAGCCGCGCATCACGGCCGTGCCGGTGTGGGCGCCCACGCGCACCGGCAGCAGGTCCGAGCGGGCGGCACCAGATCCTGGGAAAGACATCAGACGTCTGATAAGTCCGGTCCATACCGATGAGGACGCAGGGGCAGGGGGATCCTTCCCGTGAGACGCGACTCGCCGTGACGCCGGGACGAGCAAGGCCCCCGGCTGCGCGGCCGGGCGCACCCGACTACGGAGCGTCGGTCGTGGCGAATGCGAATGGCCGCTGAGATTGCTCCCGGCAGACTTGATGGTGAACAGGCAAAGAGACGAGCGCGACTGGAGAAACCCGGGAGAGGGGGTGTGATGCAGGCGACTGTCCCCTGCTCAGGTCGCGCCCTACCCGCCATGGCCTGCCTGTGCCTCGAGCCAGGGGGGCGACTCACCCGGGCGACGCGGCCCGAGACACGCGGTTCCCTGCCGGCTGAACTCATAATCTGCGGTCCCGATCAGGAAGGAATCCTCGATGGCCGATCGACCGCCGCTTCCCCCGTTCACGCACGAAACCGCGCTGCAGAAGGTCCAGCTCGCTGAGGATGCGTGGAACACCCGCGACCCGGCTCGAGTGTCACCGGCTTACACCGAAGACTCCGTCTGGCGCAACCGCGACTCGTTCATCAGCGGCCGCGCCGAAATCGTCGAGTTCCTCACCGCAAAGTGGGAGAGAGAACTCGACTATGCCCTTCGCAAGGCGCTCTGGGCCTTCACCGGCAACCGCATCGCCGTTCGTTTCCAGTACGAAAGCCATGACCGCGCCGGGAGGTGGTTTCGCAGCTACGGCAACGAACTGTGGGAGTTCGATGAGCACGGGCTGATGGCTCGGCGCGAAGCGAGCATCAATGACGTGGCGATCGAGGCGAGCGATCGGCGGATCTTCGGGCCCCGTCCGGCTGATCAGCATGTCCTCGACCTCCCGCTGCACTGACAACGCTCGAGCACGAGATACCAGGCCCCAGGTGCAGTGGGGTGCGGGAAGGATTTGGCACGCGGGGTCGTCGGGTTAGCCAATCGCCGGGAACTTCGATCGAGGGGAGGTGAACACGATGACGAGCCTTACAGACAGGCGTCGGCGCGCCCTCCGGTTGGTCCTGACGATGATCGTCGCTGCGGCGATCCTCCTGATCGTGGCCGCGTGCGGCCACGGAGGCGGCTATTGAGCCGGGTCTCTTCTACTCAACATCAGACGTCTGACAAATACGTTCCTTGCCAACCCAACGAGACGCAACCACGCCGAGATCCTTCCTGCGCCCCCATGATGTCCGACCTACGCACCGCCGGACGACGTCGATCTGTCGGCGAGTTGCGCCAGAATGCTCGCAATGTCGACCACTCATGAGCTGCCGGAATGATCGATCGGCAGCCTTTCGTCGCTGATGCGGGTGTGCTCGCTGCGCTTGGCGCAAGTGTCGAGGACCTCGCTGATCCCGACGTGCGCTCGCTCGTCATCCGCAACGAGCATCCCGAGTTCGAACAGGCGCTGAGAGAGGGTCGCGGCGAGATCGACCTCGGCGATGGCCCGATCAATCCGCGTCTTCACCTGGCGATGCATGAGATCGTTGCGACCCAGCTGTGGGACAACTCGCCACCTGAGGTGTGGGAGACGGCGATGCGGCTGCTCGAAGCGGGCTATAGGCGGCATGAGATTCTGCACATGCTCGGCCGACCCGTCTCCGATCAGATTTGGGCTGCGCTACGCGAAGAGGGTCCTTATGACCGTGACCGTCACGTCGCCGCGCTCCAAGCGCTTCCCGAATCGTGGGAGCGCGAGCGTACGAAGCGTACGGCGACAAAGGAGCACACCGCCGCCCGTAAACAGGCTCGTCGCAAGGCACAAGCGGCAAGGCGGCGCAATCGCCGGCCCAGCTAAGAACAAGCCCCGGCACCCGCGGGGCTTTCTCAGTGCGCCCGAGAGCCCGACGTCCGCTGCCCAGCGTGCGGCGGCCGGGGTGGTGGCCGCCGGTCGCGAGCTCGAGATCGAGTCGATCGATGTGGAGGATCAGCACCTCGCGGATCCGTAGCTAGCACGGATTGAGCCCGGCTGGTGTGCGGTATAGGTTGTCGCCCGTACTATTCCTTTACGCTTCTGGAGCGAACGGATGTTCCCGTCGGGTCAGACCTTGCCGGAGCGGCTTGAGGAGCGTGGAGTTAGCCGCCGGACATTCGTGAGTTTCTGTGGTGTGATGGCGGCGACGCTGGCGCTTCCGGCCGCGTATCGCACCAAGATCGCGGAGGCACTCAGCTCGGTGACCCGCCCGGTGCTGATCTGGCGCCAGTTCCAGGATTGCGCGGGAAATTCGGAGTCGATCTTGCGCTCGCCGCATCCCGAGGTGGCCGAGATCGTGCTCGAGACCCTGGCGTGGAACTACCACGAGCTGATCATGGCCGGCTCCGGGGAGCAGGCCGAGGCGATGAGCACTCAAGCGGTGCGCGACCTGAAGGGCAAGTACATCGCGGTAATCGAGGGCGCGATCCCGAGCGGGGACGGCTATTGCACGATCGGGGGGCGCTCAGCGGTGGATATCGCGCGCGATGTGGTGGGCAACGCGGCGGCGACCCTTGCGGTGGGAGCGTGCGCATGGGACGGGGGGCTGGTCCAGCACGGTCCGACCGAGGGACAGGGTGTGCAGGACGTCGTGCCCGGGGCCAATGTGGTCAATCTCGGTGGCTGCCCGCACAACTCGGCGAACACCGTCGCCGTGCTGGTCCACTATCTGACCTTCGGCCAGATGCCGGCGCTGGATCAGTACAACCGTCCGCTGTTCGCCTACGGGGACCTGATCCACGACCAGTGCGAGCGGCGGGCGTACTACGACGCCGGCCTGTTCGTCGAAGCGTGGGGTGACGAGGGTCACCGCAAGGGCTATTGCCTGTACAAGATGGGGTGCAAGGGCCCCGCGGCCACCTACAACTGCCCGAACGTGCGCTGGAACGGCGGCACGAGCTGGCCGGTCGAGGCGGGACACAACTGCATCGGCTGCGCCTCGCCGGAGTTCTGGTCAACGATGAGCCCGTTCTACGGGCGGCTGCCGAACGTCGAGGGGTTCGGCGCCGACACCACTGCCGAGACGCTCGGGCTGGCGGTGGTCGGCGCGACCACCGTGGCGATGGCAGCACACGGCGTGGGCAAGGCCATCCACTCGCGCACGGTGCGAGCGCACGATAGCTCGGCGCCGGCCGGGCCTGAGCCGCCTCCGCCGGGCTCCGCGCCCACGGACACGGTCACAGACTCCGCGCCCACGGCTTCAGGCGGCGAGCCCCCGGCCACAGGCGGCGAGCCCCCGGCCACAGGCGGCGAGCCCCCGGCCACAGGCGGCGAGCCTGCGCCGTAAGCGCCAGAGGAGGGAGGATCGCGGTGACAAGGATCAAGATTGACCCGGTGACCCGGATCGAGGGTCACCTGCGCATCGAAGCGGAGGTGACGGGCGGCAAAGTCAGCGAGGCGTGGGCGTCGGGGACGATGTTCCGGGGGATCGAGAAGATCGTCGAGGGCCGCGACGCGCGCGAGGCGTGGATTTGGGCGCAGCGGATCTGCGGCGTCTGCACGACCGTGCACGCGATCGCCTCGGTGCGGGCGGTCGAGGACGCGGTCGGGGCGACCCCGCCGCCGAACGCGGAGCTGGTCCGAAACCTGATCGCCGGCAGCCAGCTCGTTCACGACCACGTGATCCACTTCTACCACCTGCACGCGCTCGACTGGGTCGACGTTGTTTCGGCGCTGAAGGCCAACCCGGCGAAGGCGTCGAGCTTGGCGCAGTCGATCTCCGACTATCCGCTCTCGAGCACTGCCTACTTCCAGGGCGTGCTCACCCGCCTCAAGACGCTCGCGGATTCCGGCCAGCTGTCTCTGTTCGCGAGCGGCTACTGGGGCCATCCGGCGTACCAGCTGACGGCGGAGGAGAACCTGATCGCCGTCGCCCACTATCTCGACGCGCTCGAGTGGCAGCGGGACGTCATCCGCATCCACGCAGTGCTGGGGGGCAAGAACCCGCATCCGCAGACATTCGTGGTCGGCGGGATGGCGACGCCGCTTGACCCCAACAGCCCCCAGGCGATCAACGAGGAGCGGATCACGTTCCTGCGCTCGCTGCTGAAGACGATGCGCACCTTCGTCGAGCAGGTGTACCTCCCCGACGTGCTGCTCGTCGCCTCCGCGTATCCGGAGTGGACGAAGATCGGTGGCGGCACGCGCAACTTCCTCACCTATGGCGGCTACGGGAAGGGCTCGGTCGCCGACACGGCCAGCTACCTGTTCCCGCGCGGGATCATCCGCGACCTCGACCTCACGCGCGTCCTGCCGATGGACCAGGCGAAGATCACCGAACAGGTCGCGCGCTCGTGGTACACCTACCCCCAGGGCAACCAGGCGGCCCTGCACCCATACAAGGGCGAGACCGACGCCAACTACACGGGCCCGAAGCCGCCCTATCAGTGGCTGAACACCGGCGACAAGTACTCCTGGTTGAAGGCGCCGCGCTATGACGGACAGGTGATGGAGGTCGGCCCGCTCGCGCGCGCGCTCGTTGCGTACGCCGCCGGCGTCCCCGCAGTCAAGCAGTCCGTCGACGCGACGCTGAAGAAGCTGGGGGTGGCCCCGGCAGCGTTGTACTCGACTCTCGGCCGGGTCGCCGCCCGTGCGCTCGAGAGCGAGATCGTGATGAGCCAGCTCGAGGGATGGCTGGACGAGCTCGACCGCAACATGAACGCCGGCGACCTCCGGATCGCCGACACGGCGAAGTGGGATCCCTCGAGCTGGCCCTCGAGCGCGCGCGGGTTCGGCCCCCACGAGGTCCCGCGCGGCTCGCTCGGTCACTGGGTCGAGATCTCCGACGGGACGATCTCGCGCTACCAAGCGGTCGTGCCGACCACCTGGAACGCGTCCCCGCGCGACGCCCAGGGGCAGCCCGGCCCGTATGAGCAGGCACTGGTCGGCACGCCCGTGGCCGACCCGTCGCGGCCGCTCGAGCTGCTGCGCACCGTGCACTCGTTCGATCCCTGTCTCGCCTGCGCGGTGCACGTGCTCGACGCCGAGGACGGCGGTCAGCGGACGACCGTGAGCGTGGACACCGGCTGATGGCGACCACGGCACGGCCAAGCCGGCGCCAGCTCGCCGCTGCCGCGCGACCGGCTCGGCGCTCGATCTACGTGTTCGAGCTGCCGGTGCGGATCGTCCACTGGACGATCGTGGCTGCGCTGATCGTGCTGACGATCACCGGCTTCTACCTCTACGACCCATTCACCCGCGGCAGCGGGATGCCCGGCCAGCCCGGATTCACGCTGGCCGAGATGCGTTTCGTCCACGAGACAGCGGGATTCGTGTTCATCGCCGCGGTGATCTTCCGCATCTATTGGGCCTTCGTTGGGAACCAGTACGTGCACTGGCGGGCCCTGCTCCCACTCACCAAGGCCCAGCGCAGTGACCTGCGCGATACGACTCGCTTCTACGCCTACCTTCGGCGCGACCCCCCGCTGCTGAACGGTCACAACCCGCTGGCCGGCATGGCCTATGTGCTGCTGTATCTCGGGTTCATCGTCACGATCATCACCGGGCTGGGGCTGTTCGCGTGGGTCCTCCACGTGCCGCCGTGGACAACGCTGTTCGGCTGGACGTGGAGCGTCATGTCGGTGCAGACCATGATGCTCATTCATTTCTTCCTGATGTTCATGTACATCGGGTTCGCCATCCACCACGTCTACTCCGCGGTTCTCTACGACCTGGAGGAGCGCAACGGCGAGCTGTCGAGCATGATCACCGGCTACAAGGACGACGTGCTGGAGGGTGAGACGCCCCGCGATGATCCGCGTCGGGCGCAGGCATGAACGGCCGAGCCGGCGTGGTCGTGATCGGCGTGGGGAACGTGGCGCTGTCCGACGACGGTCTCGGGGTACACGCTGTGCGGCGGCTGCGCGAGCGCTTCGCGTTCGCGGACGGCGTGGAGCTGGTCGAGGGCGGCACCGCCGGCCTGATGCTGCTGCCGCATCTGGCCGATGCGCGACGCGCGATCCTGGTCGACGCGATCGACACCGGCGCGCCCGTCGGGCAGCTGGTGCGCCTGGAGGGCAAGGATTGGGCCAGCGCCTTCGCGGTCCGGATGACCCCGCACGACGTCGGGCTCGCGGACTTGCTCGGAGCGGCGCAGCTGAGCGGCTCGTGGCCCGATGAGCTTGTGCTGCACGGAGCCCAGCCTGGCTCGACGGCGATCGGGACGGAGCTGAGCGCGCCGGTGGCCGCCGCGCTCGATCCACTCGTGGACGCGATCGCGTTTGAGCTGGCCTCCTGGGATGCGGCACTCACGCAGATCGCGACGGCGTCCGCCTGGACGGCCGCGGGGACAGCAGCATGTGCCTAGCGATCCCCGGTCAGGTCGTCGAGTTCTGCGATCCCGAGCGGTTCCTGGCGCGGGTGGAGGTGTCCGGCGTCCGTCGCATCGTCAACGTGGCCTTGGTGTCTGGCGGTCCTGACGGCGTCGGTGTCGGCGACTGGGTGCTGATCCACGTCGGCTTCGCAATCTCCCAGGTCGACGAGCAGGAGGCGCTGGCCACCCTGCGCCTGCTCGAGCAGCTAGGGCACGAGTACGAGCAGGAGCTCGAGGAGCTCAAGGCCTCGGTGATCGAGTGATCACCTGATCACGTGCTGCTCGCTCGGGGTGCGGGGCAAGCACGAGCACGAATAGGTCGGAGGGCAGATGATCACCATCCTCCGATGCCAAGCGGAGGCGGAACGTCAGCGTCCGGCGGGCCGTCGCGGAGGAGGCCGGACGTCAGGGCTTTCCCAGTGCGCCCGAGAGGACTCGAACCTCCACGGACCAATCAGTCCACAAGGCCCTCAACCCGAATCTCCCTGCGTAGATGGGTTTTCTGGCGTCCGAAGCCCGCAAATTGGCAGGTTCTCTAGCCACCCTCAGCACGGTCGATGCCGTCGCTCGTCGATCGCGATGC
>JADGPN010000515.1 GCA_017882465.1 Solirubrobacteraceae bacterium | reverse complement strand
GTGGCTACAGAGAACGCGCCCCAACAGGGATCGCGGGACCCGGAATCCGCTTCAGAGAACACCAAGGCGCTTTCTGAGCGCCGCCGCGGGCGAGCAGCGATCGACTTACCCGCCTCCCAAGCGGCGATGCTCGACGACTACGCCGCGGCGCTGCGATCAGCGCCGCTGTCCGATCAGACACGGCGCACGTACGCCTCGAAAGTCCGTCAGTACCTGGCGTGGCTCGCCGGCGCCGCCCTCGACCAGGACCCGCTGACCAGCGCCGACGGCCGTGACTGGGCTGTGCGCGACTACCGGACCCACCTCCAGACCGTTCTCAAGCGCAGCCCCGCGACCGTGAACAATGCGCTTGCCGCGGTCGACGACTTCTACATCCGTCGCCAGCTCGGGCCCGCGAGCGCCGCTCGCGTCGAGATCTCGGCCGCCGCGCCCCGGGCGCTCGACCACCGTGCGCAGCTCCGATATCTCCGCGCCGTGCAAGCCTGGCCGTCGCCGCGCGACCAGGCGCTCGCGCTCGTCCCGTTCTACACCGGCGCGAGGATCAGCGAGATCGTCGCGCTCGACATCGACGACGTCGCCCGTTCCGCCCGCAAAGGAGTCCTGCGGATCCTCGGCAAAGGCGAGCGCGTCCGACAGGTCCCGATCCACCCACAACTACACGCCGCGCTGAACGACTGGCTCGCCGAGCGCGCCGACTGGCCCGGCGCCACCGACACCACCGCCCTGTTCCTCAACCAACGCGGGCAGCGCTTCAGCGTCCGCGGCGCCCACGCGATCGTCACCGGCATCGCCGCGGCTGCGGGCCTCGACGACGACACGACGGTCCACATCCTCAGGCACACGTTCGCGACCACGCTCGTGCGCGGCGGCACCGACCTCGTGATCGTCGCCGAGCTGCTCGGCCACGCACGCCTCGAAACCACCCGGATCTACACCCGCCCCAGCGCAGAAGACCGCACACGAGCTCTCGACCTCCTCCCCGTCGACAAATAGCGGCGCCCAGCGGTTCCTATTACACCTTTTGGGCTTATGTGGGCCGTACCCCAGGTACGGCTTGGGTGCGACCGCGAAAATCGGTGTAGCAGAGATCCGTCGCAGTAAGCCAAAGGCCAGAGGCATGGTGAGGCGTACCGTGGGTGCGACGGCGAGTACGCGCCAGGATGCTCAACCCATAACCCATGCCGCATGCCTGTATCACGAGGAGCGGGACCAGGAGAAGCCTGGTGATGGGGACGAAGACAGCGATGCCGACGAACAGGAGCGTCTCGACGGCCCAGATGCTCAGGGGGATGGCGACCACCGTGCGAACGCCACCGGAGGACTCGGGCACGACGTGCATGACGGGCGGGTCACTCACTGCCCCCTGGCCTCTGCGCGGTACGGACAACGGCCCACGTCAGTGACCGCCGAGCACTGACACCAGCGCGACGGTGCCCCCGCCCCGATCAAGAACACCAGGGGCAGGAGCACGAACTGGCGTAGCGCCCACTTCCCGACACGCTGTTCAACGGTGTCCGCGCGCGAGTTCAGGAGCTTGTCGATCCGCATGGGGTGACTCTGCGCCTCGGCCGGGCGAGCTCGCGCCGATGTCTCACGTTCGTAGCGCGGTTGTTCTGCCGGGGCCCGTCATCATCAGTCGTGTCGCACCGTGGGCCATGGTCATCTCCCGGCACGGGTCGTGGGCGCTGCTCCGAACCATCATCTGGCCACGGCGCATTCAGCATCCTGCACGCATCCTCGTGACAAGGCCGACACCGACCCGAGCACCAGGCCTACGTGGCGGGCCCGGCACCCTCGCCGGTCCACAGTCCCACTCGCCAGCCCGGCAGCAGATTCTCGAGGTCGCGGCGGATCGCAGGCCAGTCGCGCTCAGGAGCGAAGTCGAGCCGGTAGATGGGGCGGTAGTACGACGTCCACGCGGCCGGCGCGCCGGGCTCCGCGTAGCGCATCGCGTTCTCAATGTCGACTAGCCAGTGGTCGATGTCCGACGAGTCCCAGCCGAGCGCATCGAGCTGACGCGCTGCGTCGGCAACGAGGCGGCGATGCCGCTCACGTTCCGCCTGCGGGTCGTCGGAGCGGGGAGGCTGCGCCTCCACGTACAAGAGGACCTGTGGTACCGGGGAGTAACGCGCCATTGTCAGCCGAACTGGCACCGGTACTGGTGTCGTCCGACACGCGGGCAGGTGTACTGACCGGAGACGACTCGCGGGAAGGGGAAGGCTCCGCGAATCCTGGTGGGATCGCTATAGCCCTTCGCATGCACGTCGATGGTAAAGATGGTGCGGTACTTCGACGAACCTCCCCAGGGGTAGAAGTTCCAGCCGGTCGAATACTTCTTGCGCCATCCGTTCGACTGCCCCGATGCGTCGCCGCAGTCAGCGCGGTCGTCGGGGTAGTAGCGACGGCACCCTGCAGCCCAGAACGGCCAAATCGACGGTCCTTCCAGCACCGAGAGTTTCATCCCGTGCTGCACTTGTTTTCCGTGCATCGTGATGTTGAGGGGGCGGTACACCGCGCCGATCTCGACGGCGCCCTCGACCGGGGTGACGTATCCGTAGTGGACGGTGCGCCGATCCGCCCAGTGGTAGAGGTCGTTGGCGGTATGCCCGAGTGCCTGTGCGATCGCGGCCGTGCTCGCGCACGTCCAGCCCCCGCGCCCGCGTGCCGCCGATGCGGCGAACTGCGGGCAGCTGTGCTCGAACGCTCCCCGCGCGGCGGCATTCAGCGCGAGGGGGTGGGTGGCGCGGGCGCCTGCCGGAGCTCGCGCGGGCAGCGTCGGCGCAGGGGGACCCGCGGCCCTCGCGACCCCCCGCCGAGCAGCACGGCAGCGAGCGGCGAGCGAGCGTAAGGCGCCGCCCGGTCACTGCCCGTCCGCGTGAACGCTCGCGGGCGTGCTGTCGCACGTCCAGCCGCCGCGCTGGCTTGTTTCGGCGACAGCGAACTGCGGACAGCTCTTCTCGAATGCTCGCCGCGCGGCGGCGCTCAGCGCGAACGGCTGGGTGTCGCGGGCGCCTGTCGGAGCACGGGCGGGGAGCTGTGGTGCGGGCGGGGCGGCGGCCGCCGCGACCCCCGCGCCGAGCAGCACGGCAGCGAGCACGGCCAGTGACCGGCGACCGAGCGTGCGCCGCCTGCGCTGCTGGTTCGGTGCGTGCGGCACGAACACGGCCGGGATGCTACGCCGGACTCTCCGCCAATGCGAGTCGGGGCCTGAATAATCTCCATCGATAACGGCGATGTGGCTCCGTCGTTGCAGCGGGCCGACCACGCAACGGGGGGCTGGACCTGAACGACCGGCTACACCTCATCCCCGCGGCGCCCCATCTTGCGCAACTGCTGCCGTGCCACGCGGGAAGAAGACGGAACGTTCGAAGGGTCTTCCCGGCCCTCTTAATGCGGGGACGTTCCAATATCGTCCCAATTGGGGATTTGCTGCACTTGCCCATCCATATGAGCTGACCGGCGCTCCTGTACTGTGCTGG
>JADGPN010000514.1 GCA_017882465.1 Solirubrobacteraceae bacterium | reverse complement strand
CGAGGTTCCAGGCGACGATCGCGTTGGCGACGAGGTGCAGGCAGGCGGCGCGGACGCTCTGGCGGTCGAGGGTGGCGAGGCGGAGCTTGCCGTCGTTGCCGTAGAAGAGGAAGTCGTGCAGGGCGTGCATCGACTCGTGCTTGTTGAGCTGGCGGCGGATCGCCTTTCGCTCCTCGGGGCGGGTGTGGTAGCGCAGGATGAACCGGGTCTTGATGATCCGCCCGTACTCCTGCAGCGCGCGGGCGAGCTGGCTGCGGTTCGGGTGCGCTTGGAGCCGCTGCACGAGCAGGCTGGCAGTGACGTGCCCGTGCTTGATCGACGCGGCGATCCGCAACAGCTCGTCCCAGTGCTCAGCGATCAGCTCGGTGTTGATCGGATGGTCCAGCAGCCGGCCGGCGGCCGTATCGGAGCGCATTCCGGGCAGGTGGTAGAGCCGCCGGTCCGGGAGCCCGGCGAGGTGCGGGCAGAAGTCGAGCTCGAGCAGATCGAACAGGCCGAAGATCAGGTCGGAGTAGCCGGCGGTGTCGGTCGTGTGCTTGGAGATCGGAAGCTCGGTCTGGTTATCGAGGATCCCGTCGAGCACGTAGGTCGCATCACGCAGGCTGGTTCTCACGACGCGGCTTGCGTAGTGGCTGTGCTGGTCCGATGTCCAGGTGTAGAAGGTCACGCCACGGCCGAGCCCGAAGTAGCGCGGCAGCGCCCTGGCGTTCTGGCTGCCGCGCGCGGTGACCTGCACGCGGCGGCCGTCGGAGGAGCTGAAGCTGCCATCGCCGATCAGTTGGGCGAGGTGCGCGCGACCAAGAGTTGGGAGACCGTTCGCTGTTACCACGTCCGCCACCTCGCCCGAAGGGGCGGCACCGGCTTTGCATCACAGGACTGCTGCCCGACGACCAGCGTCACCCTCACCGAGGTCGCGCTGTTCGGCTACTGGTAGTCGTAGAAGCCGCGTCCGGACTTACGTCCCAGGCGACCGCTGGCGACCATCCGCTTCAGCAGCGGCGGTGGCGCGTACTCATCGCGTTTGTACTCGTTGTAGAGCGAGTCGCACACCGAGTAGAGGTTGTCGAGGCCGATCAGGTCGCAGACGGTCAGTGGCCCCATCGGATGTCCGCAGCCCAGCTTCATCCCGGTGTCGATGTCCTCCCGGGAGGCGAACCCGTCCTCGTACATCCGCACGGCAGCCAGCAGGTAGGGGACCAGCAGCATGTTGACGATGTACCCGGAGCGATCCTTGGTCTCGATCACGGTCTTTCCGAGCCGCTTGACGAACGACTTCGCTGTGTCCACCGTCTCGCGGCTGGTGTCGAGCCCAACGATGATCTCGACCAGCGCCACCTCCGGCACCGGGGGGAAGAAGTGCATCCCGAGCACGCGTTCAGGGTGCCGCAGCGCGTGGGCGAGCTGGGTGATCGGGATCGCGGAGGTGTTGGAGGCGACGATCGTCTGCTCGGGGACCACCGAGTCGATCCCCTTCATCACCGCCAGCTTGACGTCCAGCTGCTCGGGCACCGCCTCGATCACCAGGTCGGCGCCGGCGATCGCATCGAGCTCGGTCGTCAGCTCGATTCGAGCTCTTACATCGTCTGCGACAGCGCCGTCCAGCTTGGCGCCACGCACGGATTCGGCAAGCGACGACTCGATCCTCGCGCGCCCACGCTCGATGCTTGCCTCGTCTACGTCGCACACCACAACAGGCAGCCCGGCGACCGCCACCGCCTCAGCGATTCCCGTCCCCATAAACCCACCGCCGACGATCGCAACTGTGTCGATGCCCGAAGCGCTGGCCATCGATCGAGCAGCTTACCGTTTTCACCGGCGCCCGTGGCTGACCTTGGCGACTCGCGCGCCCGGAAGCGCGCGGCTCGCAGTCGCGGCAACGCTAGCTGGCCGGCGGTGGCGTTGGCGAATTGAACTGGGTGTGGCTACTTCAGGACGAGTAGGAAGTGCCTGGTAACACGTGGTTTTTGGGCCTGAGCGGCGGTCGCGAATGCGCGCAAAACCCGGGGATATCCACGTGTCGGGGTGATATCCCGGGGTTTTGGGTCGTTCTAGCTGGCTGAGCGGGGGCGCTCGGGACCGTGGAAGGGCCGGCCTTGGCCGGCGAGGATGTACTCGCCGGCTTGGCGGGGAGAGGTCCTTCATTTCCTCGGACCTCCGAGAGTAAACGCGCGGAATCCGACGGTTTGTATTTGTCGCCGTCTGTCCCGTCTCGCATCGGCGAGCGGCGGCCCGTAGGACCGGCAAGCCGGACGGAAAGCCCCGTATTTCCCCCCGTCTTCACGTCAACGGCACGGCCCCCGAGACGGTGCGCGAGCGAGATCCGCCGCTGGTACGAAAGGCGATGGGTGGGGCAGCGCCCGAGCATCTCGTCGAACATCGCCTCGAATGCCCGCCCGTGACATTGCTCGTCCGCCGAGACGTTGGCGGCCTCATTGCAGATGGCGAGGTCTGTGGCCGGCGACCGAATGTGCCGATTCCGGGCGACGGATCGGTCGCGGCGAGCCTCTAGATCCCCTTGAGTAGCTCGTCGAGGGCGAGTTCCTCGACACCCTGGCACGGTGACGCGAGCACGTTGGCGGTGTCGAGCGTGCGCAGCGTGCGGTAGCCGACTGGGCCGGGATCGGTGCGTACCTCCACGGCGCGGGCGGGGATGTCGATCAGCCAGTGGGCGGGGATGCCGGCGGCCGCGTACAGCGCGGCTTTGCGCCCGCGGTCGATCGTGTGCGAGGAGGCGGTGACCTCGACGACCAGCAGTGCGCTGGTCGGGTGGCGATCCGCGCTCTCGGGTTCCCCGACGAGCGCAACGTCGGGCTCGGGCAGCGAGTCGGACGCGACCTGTAGCGGGAGCTGGACACGCACACGCGCTCGGGCGCCCGCCAGATGCCTCGTGAGACGCTCCAGGATTGCGGCGTGAGCCGGGCTGTGTGGGCTCATCTGGACGATGATGCCGTCGATCAGCTCGACGCGCTGCTGATCGAGCGCGCCCGAGTCGACGACCAGGCCGTAGTGCTCCGCGTCGAGGCGATGAACGGGAAGTTCCGTGGAGACGGCGGCCACAAGACAGAATCTTAAGGGAGAAGTCGCGAACCTCGCTCACAATCCGTGCAACGCCGCGCGCACGCCGGCGCGCTTGTGATCGGGGGGGTCTGGCGAGGATCGGTCAACGCGCGCCGGGCGTCGTGTCCAGCGACCCGCGTTTGGTCGACCGCCGCGAGTTCCTCGTTCGCGTGCGTGATCGCCAGCAAACCCGCGCCGACGTCGTTGGCGGCCAACGCGCACGCTATGACAGAGCAGCCAGCTAGGCGCGCGGCCTCCAACAGAGCCTCTTGACCAGCAGGAGTATCTGACCCGAGTTCATACGCTCGCGCTAGTTGCAGCGTGGCCAGGGAGGCGAAGTCCGCTCGAAGGGAGGCGACTGCGGTTGACGGATCACCACGCGCCGGCGTGCTTCGGGGCTGCCGGCCGGCAAGACGTTCGACGCG
>JADGPN010000513.1 GCA_017882465.1 Solirubrobacteraceae bacterium | reverse complement strand
CGTGTAGCCGGTCTCCTCGTTGGCGTAGGTGATCCTCTCCAGGACCGCCTCCAGCACCGAACGGCTCTGCGACGGATGCAGCGCCGCAAGCGCCGGCCCGCTCACGTGCGGCAGGCCCGACGGTCGAGCTCAAGCTCGCGGACGCGGCCATGCGCCAGCGCCAGTTCCTCGCGCAGCCGGGCGATCTCCTCGCGCTGGCGCTGGCTGTCATCAAGCGCCGCGCGCAGCCGTGTGCGCAGCGACGCGTCGCTGGCGCGGTTACCCACCGGCACCGGGGCGGGGGCTTGTGTGGTGCGCAGCGCCTCGATCTGTGCGCGCAGCTCGGCGTGCTGGTAAAGAAACGGGCGACTGACCCGCGCGCGCTCGGCGACGCTGGCGAACGTGACCGTCACACGCTCGTAGTCGAGTTCGCGCAAGGCGTCGCGGACGCGCTGCTCAGCATCGAGCGTGCGCTTGGCGGCGGCGGCGGCGAGCGGGCGCACGGGAGGTTCGCCCGCCATTAGGCGCCCTCCCCCTCACCGCAGGCGGCGAGCTCGAGCAGGTCCAGCTGCCCGCCGCCCGCGTGGTCGGCCTCAATCGCGTCGAGCCCTTCGATGATCCTGGACAGGCTCTGCTCGTCGCGCTCAAGCACCTCGATCAGCCGCAGGTTGTTGTTCTTGCGCGCCGTCTCAAGCAGCCGCCGCGTCTCGCCGTGTTGCTGCTCGTGCACGTCGCGAAACGAGCCGTCGGTGAGAAAGCTCGCACAGCTCAGGCAAGCGTTCGGGTGCGGGCAGCTCTGGACCAGCGGCAAGCCGCAGTAGCCGTTCGGCAGTGCTTGCTTGGCGCGTGCGATTCGTTCCTTCATCCACGCCGCCTCCTGAAGCGGACCGTCAACCGGGAGCACAATCCGCTCGCCGCGGATGTTGACCCGCTGGTGCCAGCGGCGAACCGCCCGCCTGACCGTCTCGTCGTGCATGTGCGCGTAGCGGGCGGTCATCTCGACCGAACCGTGGTCCAGGACCTTCTGGATCACGGTCAGCGGGATGTTCTCGTTGACCATGCTGGTGCCGACGTAGTGGCGGAACATGTGGGGGTGCACGTCGAGCGCTAGCTTGCCGTCGGCGGCGCGGATGCCCGCGACCCTCACGTAGCTCTCGACGATCCGCCGGACTGTGCGAGGCGAGATGTGAAACGCGCCGCCCTTGCCGTTGTGGCAGCCGGGCGGCGGGGAGGGCAACAGCCACTCCGTGCCCTCGGGGTAGGCGTCGACCAGGAACGCTTCGTTGCGGTCGAGTTGGTCAGACAGCTCCGGTGCGATCGGCAGCATCGCCTGGCGCTTAGCTTTGATGTTCCAATAGCGCAGATACGGTTGTCCGTCGGGGCCGAGCTCTCGTGCGTCACGCGCCAGCGTCACCACGCTTGAGACCCGAAAGCCGGTGTAGGCGAGCAACAGCACGATCGTCCGGTGCTGCTCGTGATCGAGCAGTGCGATGTTGGCCGGATCGACCCACTGCTGGAAGATCTCGCCGCCGAGCTGCTTGGGCAGCCGGTAGTCCACGCGCGGGAGCTCCGTGCGGTGGATCACCGCGCCGCGAGGCAGACCTGCCAGACCATCGTCTGCCTGCTCATCGAGCAACAGCCGCAATGCGACCACGCGGTGGCTGCAAGTCGCAGGCTTCCAGCCCGATTCAGACCGCACCCACAACAGGTATTCCTCAAGAACCCCGCGCGAGAGCAGCGCCGGCGTAGCCACATCTGGGGCTCGGGCGGCCAGCCACCCACTGAACTCCCGCAAGTCGGTCAGGTAACGGCTCATCGTCTGCGGCGTCGTCTCGGCCAGCAGCCGCGCGCGGGCCCACCGCTTTGCGGCCTCCTTCAGCCACGGCTGCAGAAGACCTTCGAAGTGGATCAACACCTCGCCGTCGTAGCTGGGCGCCAGGTCGCCGTGGGGCAGCTCGCTTTGGCGCCAAAGGTCGATGAGCCACAGCGCCTCCCAGCCCCCGGGCGCACCTCCACCCTCGAGAACACGCAGCGCCTCGCCACTCATGCGATCAGGTCCGCCACTCTTTCGAGCACGCCGCGTTTGGCCAGCGCGCCGCGCAGGTCCTCGGCGGTGGGGTGCGTGTAGATCAACGCCGACGACGGCGAGCGGTGCGTCAACAGCGCTCCGATCACCTCAAGCCCGACGCCGTCGCGCCACGCCAGCGTTGCGTAGGTGTGGCGCAGCTGGTGCGCGGTGAACTGAAAGTCGACCTTGCGCTGCGTGCGCTCGACCATCCGGTCGACGTTCGAGTAGGTCAACGGCCGCCCACGCTGGCCGCCCCACAGGTTCACGAACACGAAGTCGCAGTCCAGATCGCCGTATTCCTGGTGCATGTAGTCGCTCCACAGCCGCATCAGCTCGGGGGCGACCGGCACGTCGCCCTCGGCGCCGCGCTTGCTGCGCGCCCGGCGATGCGCCCCCTCACGCGCCCTGATCACGATCCGCCGCTCCCACGCGACGACGTCCTCATGGCGCAAACCGAGCGCCTGGCCGACACGCATCCCCGTGCTCGCCAGCAACGCGAACAAGAACCGGTCGCGCAAGCGCTCCTGACAGTCGATCACCGCCGCCACCTGCTCAAGCGAGAGCGTCTTCGGCAACGACTGCTGCTCGGGCAACCGCACCGCCCGGCCACGGAGACGGCTGCGCGCGATCCCATGCAAGAACGGCTTGTAGCCGCCGCGGCCGCTACGGGTCTTCGCGACCAGATCCCTGGCAAGCGTGCTCCCACGCCGGGCCTGAAACTCGTAGAACCCGACCACGCCGCTCAACATCCGATTCACCGTCCGCGCCGACAAGCGCGCCGCCTGATCCGCCAACACCACCACGTTCTCGGCCGGCCTGCGCGCCCACGCCGCGAACTCGCCCAGCTCCATCACGCCGACCCTCTCCCAGCCCAGGCCACGCTCGTCAAGAAAGGTCCAGAACGCGCGCAGATCGTGCGCGTACGCCTCAACCGTGTTCGGCGAGCGCTCGCAATCGGTCAACCACGCAAGGAACTCGTCGACCAGCTTGACCGGCCGCAGATCCGGACCGATGACCGTAAATGACTCGTCCCCCCGTGCCGGCAGCAACACCCGACGGACGACATATCGCCGGTCTCGTTCGCTTACGTCGCTTACGTGCAAAGCGCCGCAAACATAACGGCCCCCGAGGACGGAAAACGCCTGTGTCGTTGACGTCGTGGACACCCAGATTCCGGGTGAACTTAATGCCATTTCTGGGACATGCGGCGGCTTCCAAAGGCCTAGACGCGGGGGTTCTTGCCGTCCGCTCGGGCGGATTCTCGGGACGTTTCCTTCCCTGTAAGCGAGATCGCCCCGCCGTCGCCCGAACGTGGCAGCCGTCGCGCGGACGTCGGCCGTCCGAGCTTGTCCACTGTGGAAGGGCAAATTTCAGAGGCCTCTTGAAATGCACGGGCGGCTACCGATCGAAGTGCCCGGCGAGTTCCGTGCGCTGGCGCTC
>JADGPN010000512.1 GCA_017882465.1 Solirubrobacteraceae bacterium | reverse complement strand
GCGGCCAGGGCGGCGGCGCGCTCGCCGGGCGCTCGATGGTTGCCCAGCGACGGTGGTTGTGCGCTCACTGGCTCGAATATAGGCGACGCCCGGAAGCCATTGGTGCACAGCTGAATCCTTGCATGCCGCGACGGCGATCGGCAAGCCTGAAAAGTGGCAACCAGGCGCTGTCGCGTCTCAGCAGCGCGGCGCCGCTGATAGAGGTTCGGAGTACCCGACAACCTGCCTATTTACAGGCAACTTTACATAATGTCTATTGTCGAGCGTGATGAAGACCGGGTGCTGCCACTTGGCGTCACGTGTCCAGCCAGTAGTCGATCCAGTCAACCCGGCTCCGGGCGCCGACTCGTTCGTAGAGCGCTCGGGCCCTTACATTGCCCTTGGCGGTCGACCATGTCAGACCGCGGGCTCCATGTGCGCGGCATTCGGTGCGACAGGCCTCGATCAGCGCTTCGCCGATCCCCGTTCCGCGCGCCTGCGGAGCGACGTAGAGATCTCCGAGGATCCCGATGCGACCGGTGGCCCATGTACTCCACGTCCAGAACAGGCTTGCGAAGCCCACCGGGCGTCCGTCGCCATCGCGAGCGAGGAACTGGACGCCCCCATGCGTGGGATCGGCGATGAGTGCGCGGAACAGCGCGAGCAGCTCGTTATCGCTGGGATCGACGCCGTTGAACTCACAGTAGTCCCGTGCCAAGGGCAGAAGCTCCGGGAGGCTGCGCTCCTCGACCCGTTCAAGCGGATGGGTTTGCTGGCCTTTCCGGGGTCGGTACGGCTGAGGCTGGGTGGAGGGAGAGGGCGGCTGGTGTAACTGCTGCGACGGTGGTGAGGGAAAGGCCGCGTCGCGCGGTCGAGCGGCAGCAGCCGCCTCACGAAGCTTGTCCAGCTCTGGCAGCGCTTCGTGGTCCTTCGGGCGGTCGGCGATCCGTTTGGAGCGGACCACATCCTCGAGATCGGCGACCCGGATCTTGCGCCCCGAAATCTCAGCAGTCGTCGCGCGCGCCGAGAGCTCCTCGAATCGAGCCTCGCTCGTCGCGGTCTTTGGGATGCCCCGCAGGATGTCGAACCCGCCCGCTCGAGTTTGCCAGGTGCCGATCTGCATCCGGCTGAGCAGCACACCATCGATGACCGGCACCGGGACCGTCTTGCCGGGAGAGATCGCTAGCTCGGCGTCGAGTTCGCGCAGCGCCGCGCCGAGACGATCGAGGTTCGCCCGTGACCACTCCGGGCAGATGTCGAGATCGTCGGTCCGGCGAACCGCTCCGTGCTGAATCGCGGCCCACCCGCCGACGATCACGTACTGGACTTCGTGGCGAGCGAGCGCGTCGATCAACGCCAGCGGGTCGAACTCGCCTTGCAGGTGCGTCAGCCGCCTCGCGCGATCCGTTCCTGCTCGCGGGCGATGAACTCCAAGAGCTCCTCAGGGGTGGCGCGCCGGCCACCGGAGCCCACCAGGATCGGGGTGTCGTCATCGGTGCGCGGGAGCGCATGCTTAGCGGCCCACTTCAGCCGCTCCTCGAACGAGACCGTCGCGGCCCACGCCTGCCGTTCATCGAACGACGCGTCCGGCGAAGGCCAGGCGGCATACGCGGACTCGCGATCCATCAAAGCGATTCTAGCCCGCGTACCCCGCACACCTGGCTGGGGGCTGTTATGGGTCACTCGGATTCGGCATGAAACGGGGCTGGGTCACTGAAGTTCGGCCCCGAGAGCGCGACCTTGACGCGCACCTCGCCCGGACTGGGTTCAGGCTCCGCCATCTCCCCGACCTGCAGGACCTCTGCCGCCGGTCCAGGCCGTTCGTACCAAGCTGCGCGCATGACTGGACGCTAGACGTAGTGCAAGCCGGCCGGCATACGACCTCGGTGGAGCGTTCATCCAGCCCGGCGGCTACGGCTCTCAGCCAAAGGCGCAGTCGACGCTGACCTTGTCCAGAGCGCTCTTGAGAGCGGCGAGCTCCTGATCATCGAGTTTTGCGACGAACAGCTCCGAGACGCCGTGCACATGGACCGGAGCGGTCTCGGTGAGGCGGGCCACGCCGGCGTCGGTTAGCGCGACGACGACGCCACGCCCGTCGGCGTCGGCAGTGTCCCGACGGACGAGACCCTCATCAACTAACCGGGCCACACGCCGGGTCATGCCAGAGCGCGAGATCAGCGTCCGCGCCGCAAGGTCCGTCATCCGCAGCTCGCCTCCGGCCACTGACAGCTGGGCGAGCACGTCGAAGTCGGCCAGGGCCAGACCGGTCTCCCGTTCAAGATCCATCGCGAGCTGGCGCATGAGCGTGGCGTGTGCCTGGAGCAGGGAATGCCAAGCCTCCAGCCCGCGGCCTCCAGGCAGTTTGTTCGCCACGGGCGGGTCCAAGAGATCAGACACGTTGTGTTGCGGATCTACTTGCATAGGCGCACCGCGGCGTGATCGACCACAAGCAGGCGTATCTGCTCAGTACTCGCGCGAGGACCGTTCTCGTTCACCACCTCCCAGGCGGCATCTTCCGCAACGGCAATCATCAATCCTCCAAGTCGAGAGTTCGACCCAAGACTGCCCACCCGGAGCCGCGCGCGGAATGGGTACAAGCCCCCATCTTCAGAGCTGGAGCAGCCGAGCCGACAACCGCCCGTGCATTCGCGACGCGGTCGGGATGACGGTGCCGGCTTGGAACAGCATGAGATGGGGTGTAGACCCCATTGGTTGTCCTCCCAGCTCCTCTTAGCTTGGCCCAGACGCTCTAGGCGGTTTGGAGTGGCTTTGTTGCGTGACTCCAGCCTTCGCGCACGGCGCGCGCCACGCCACGCGCGATCTCTCGCCGGCGCTTCGTGCTCGCCGGGCGGGCATGCACTCGTGTTGGTTCAGTTTGGGTACCCTTTCCGCGGGCGGACACGCTGCGACGGCGAGGCCGATGTTCACGCGACTGACGCGGCGGTCGGCGCCGGCGGTCGGCCCGCTCGCCCAGCGTCCAGAACGCCCGTAGCTCAAGAACAGCGAGCGCAATCATCGCCACGACGATCAGTGAGATCGTGAGCGCCATCAAACCGCCTTCGGCCTCACGTTTCGAGTTCGTTTATGCGCGCGCACAGCTGTCACATCCTGCTTCGTGCCTGCGGCCGTCGACAACCGGACGCTGCCGACGGCCGCGAGGGAGTCCGCTACGGGAGGGCACCACTCATTCCAGTTTCACTGTGAGCCGGGTGCTCCGTTGGCGTTTGATCAGAGGCTGGCAGCGCTCCGTCCGAGCAGGAATGGGTGCTAAGCCCCATCTCTGGCACTAGTTCGCGGATCAAGGACGCGGCGCGCGCTCCGCGGCCGCGACAGGGACGAGCTCAGGCTCGGTGGCGATGAGCCGGTTGAGTTCGGTTCGGCACCCCGGAATGGTCGTCGACGAGTAGCGCCCGCACCGTACGGCGACGCCGCATGGTGTAACCGGCTCCCGCACAGTGGTTGACGGCTCGATCGTCTGCAGCACGTGGCATGGCGTGCTTCCTTAGAATAGACACGC
>JADGPN010000122.1 GCA_017882465.1 Solirubrobacteraceae bacterium | reverse complement strand
GCCGCCTGCTCCTGCTCATCGCCGACCTCGATCAGCACCGGCACGACCTCCCGGACCACGAACGGGAGCGAGACGAACATCGTCGCCAGCACCATCCCGGCCGGGTTGTAGATGATCGCCAGCCCGTGCGCGACGAGCCAGTTGCCGAACCAGCCCCCCTGGCCGTAGACGAGCACCAGCGAAAGCCCGATGATCACCGGCGAGACGACGAACGGCACGTCGACCAGCGCGTCGAGCACCCCCCGGCCGCGCGTTCGCGTACGGACCAGGACGAGCGCCGCAACAACGCCGAAGATCGTGTTCAGCGGCACCGCGATGGCCGCGATCGTGACCGTGAGCCAGAACGCGCTGACCGCGGCCGGCGTCGTGATCGAGGTCCAGAAAGCCCCGATTCCGTGCTCGAAGGTCTTGATGAAGATGACGCCGACCGGCAGCAGCAGCAGCAGCGCCAGGTAGATCAGCACGACCACCCGCACCGACAGCGTCGCGCGGCGACTAACGTGCATCCCGAGCTCCGAACCGGCGCAGGCCGAACAGCACCACCAGGGCGATCACGAGCAGCACGATCGAGAGCGAGGCGGCCGCGTCGGGAGCGTCGCTCTCGATGTCGGCGAAGATCACGATGCTGGCGATCGGAACCTTGCCGGCCAGCAGCACGATCGACCCGAACTCGCCCACGGCGCGGGCAAACGCGAGCGCCGCGCCGGAGACGATCGCCGGCCGCAGCGCCGGGAGGATCACGCGCCGGAGGGTGACCGCGTTCGAGGCGCCGAGCGATGCCGCAGCCTCCTCGACCTCGCGGTCGAGCTCGATCAGCACGGGCTGGACCGAGCGGACCACGAACGGGAGCGTGACGAACAGCAGCGCCACCACGACCGCGACGCGGGTGTAGGCGAGGTGGATCCCGAACGGGCTGTCGGGCCCGTACAGCGCCAGCAGCGTGAGGCCGGCGACGATCGTCGGCAGCGCGAACGGGAGGTCGATCAGCGCGCTCACGAAGCGCTGGCCCGGGAACCGGTCGCGGACGAGCACCCACGCGGTCAGCGTGCCCATCACCGCGCCGATCGCGGCGACCACGAGCGAGGCGCCGAGCGTGATCGCCAGCGCCTTGAGGGAGACGGGATTGGTGACCGCATCCCAGAACGCGCCCGGCCCCTGGGAGGCGGCCTTGACCGCGACCGCGGCCAGCGGGATCAGCACGACCACGCTCAGGTAGAGCATGCTGACGCCCAGGCCCAGGCCGCCCCCGCCCGCGCGTCGGCGCGAGCGGGGACGGACCGGGACCGGAGCGGGTGCCGGAGCCGCGGTCGCGGCGCTAGCTGGAGGCGGTGGGGAAATTGGCCGCCTGCTCGATCTTGGTCACCGAACCGCCCGCCGGATCGAAGAACGTCTTGCTCACCGCCGTCCAGCCGCCGAGCGTCTTGATCGTGAACAGCTGCGGCGGCGTCGGGAACTTGCCGGCGAACTGCGCCAGCACCGACGGGTCGACCGGGCGGTAGCCCTGCTGGGCCCAGAGCGTCTGGGCCTCCGGGGTCCACAGCCAGTTGACGAACGCCTGCGCCTGTGTGGCGTGCGCGCTCTTGGTCGTGACCGCGATCGGGGTCTCGATCAGGATCGTCTGCTTGGGGATCACGTAGTCGACCGCGATGCCCTTCTTCTGGGCCCCAATCGCCTCGTTCTCATAGGAGATGAGCACGTCGCCCTCGCCGCCCGCGAACGTCTGCAGCGCGGCGCGGCCGCTCGCGTCCTCCTGCTTGACGTGCTGGGTGATCAGCGTCCTGAGGTAGACGAGCGCCTGTGCGGGGGTCTTGCCCTCCTTGATCTGGGCGCCGTAGGCGGCCAGGATGTTCCAGCGCGCGCTGCCCGAGGTGGACGGGTTGGGCGTGATCACGGTGACGCCCGGCTTGATCAGGTCGTCCCAGCCGGTGATGTGCTTCGGGTTGCCCTTGCGCACCACCAGCACGACGACCGAGTCGGTGACGATCCCCTTCTCGGGGTTGGCGTTCCACGTCTTGGCCACGATTCCGCTCTTGACCAGGCGGGTGACGTCAGGGGTGGTCGAGAAGGCGACGACATCCGCGGGCTGACCGGTGGCGACGGCACGGCTCTGGGCGCCCGAGGCGCCGTAGGACTCGCTGAAGGTGACGCCCTTGCCCCCGGCGGTGGCCTGGAACTTGGGGATCAGTGCGTCGTAGGCGGTCTGAGGCGTCGAGTACGCGACGAGGGCGAGGTTGGCGCCGCCGCCCGCCGATGCCGAACCGGAGCCGGATGAGGTGCTCGAGCTGTCCGAGGATCCACCGCATCCGGCGAGCGCTCCGACGGCGGCGAGTGAGGCCAGTGCGCCGGTCGCGCCACGGACCCAACGTCGAGAGGGCCTCGGTGCGCCCATGTCTGCTGACTTCATCGAGCCTCCATCACAAAATTCGGTTTTGTCTATCCAGTTTATGCAGATTATCGAGTTACTCAGGTTGGTGACCTGAGAGAAGCGATCAGTGGCGGGCTCTTGTAGGGTTGCCGCCCTCGATGCGGTTCTTCGAATACGAATCCCGGGCCGTTGTGGCCAAGGCCGGCATTCCCGTTACCAAGCACGGCTTTGCCAGGTCCCCCGAGGAGGCCCGCACGGTGGCCGAGCAGATCGCCGGTCCGGTGGTGATCAAGTCGCAGGTCCTGACCGGCGGCCGGATGAAGGCCGGCGGCGTGCAGTTCGCCGACAACCCGGACGAGGCCGCCCGCCACGCCGAGCACGTCCTCGATCTGGAGATCAATGGCCACATGCCCCGCGGTGTCCTGGTCGATTCTCGTGCGTCCGTCAAGCACGAGTACTACGCCGGTGTGGTCTGGGACGGTCTGCGCAAGCAGCCGGTGATGCTGTTCTCCGACATGGGTGGGATCGACATCGAAGAGGTGGCCGAGCAGCATCCTGACCACGTCGCCCGCGCCCACTTCTCCACCACGCGGCCGTTCTCGGACTGGCAGGCCAAGCAACTGGTCGCCTCGCTCGGGATCACCGGCTCGGCGCTGAACCGGCTCACCCCGATCATCGCCCGCCTCGCCCAGCTGTTCCTGCGCTACGACATGACCCTGGCCGAGATCAACCCGCTGGGGGAGCTCGAGGATGGCTCGTTCGTCGCGCTCGATGCGCACATGGACATGGAGAATGAGGCGCGGCCGAGACAGAAGGCGCTGCTGCATGAGCTCGGCGTCGGCGATGAGGAGACCCGCCAGGCTCGCGAGGCGACGCCGTTCGAGCTCGCCGGCGAGGAGGTCGACGCTCAGGACCACCGCGGCGTCGCGGGCAACGTGACCGAGTTCGACGGCAATCTCGGGCTGGTGATCGGCGCCGGTGGCGGTTCGCTGACTCTGTTCGACGCGGTCCGCGCGCACGGCGGCCAGCCGGCCAACTACTGCGAGATCGGCGGCAACCCGTCGGTCCGCAAGGCCTGCGGCCTGGCCAAGCTCGTGCTGCAGAAGCCCGGGGTGGACAAGATCGCCGTGATGATGTCGATCGTCTCCAACACGCGGGTGGACATCGTCGCCCGCGGCGTGATCAAGGCCTGCGTCGAGCTCGGCTACGACCCGGCCGAGAAGATCGCCATCTTCCGGATCCCCGGCGCCTGGGAGGACGAGGGGTTCAAGATCCTCGAGAAATACGGCGTCGAGTACGCCGATCGCTCGGTTTCCCTGCACGGCGCGGCGAAGCGAGCGGTGGAGAAGATCCAGGGCGGGGCCTCGTGAGCATTCTCATCGACGAGAACACCACCTTCATCGTCCAGGGCATCACCGGGCGTGAGGCGGTCAACCTCACGCGCGAATGCCTCGACTACGGCAAGGGCGCCAAGGTCGTCGGCGGCGTGACCCCCGGGCGCCTCGGCCGCGACGTGCACGGCGTCCCGGTGTTCGACACCGTCGCTCAGGCCGTCGAGCACCACGGCGCGCCGATCGTCGGCTCGGTCATCACCGTCCCGCCCGCATTCACCAAGGACGCCGTGTTCGAGGCGCTGGAGAACGGGATCAAGCTCGTCGTGATCGTCACCGAGCGAATCCCCCGCGGCGACGTGGCCCAGATGGTCGAGCTCGCACGCGAGCGCGACGCGCGGATCATCGGTCCCAACTGCCTGGGGATCATCGTCCCCGACGTGATCAAGATGGGTGGCATCGGCGGCCCGGCCCGTGACGCGGGCAAGTCCTACTCCCCCGGTCCCGTGGGCGTGATCTCGCGCAGCGGCGGCATGACGACCGAGATGTCCTCGACGCTGACCGCCGCCGGCCTCGGCCAGTCGACCGCGGTGTCGATCGGCGGCGACGCGATCATCGGCTCCAGCTACGCCGAGCTGATGCCCCTGTTCGAAGCCGACGCGCAGACCGAGGCGATCGTGATCTACACCGAGCCCGGCGGCCGGATGGAGGCCGAGCTCGCACGGTGGGTCACCGAGAACCGCTCCCGGCTGCCGATCGTGGCGTTCATGGCCGGGCGGTTCATGGACGAGATGCCGGGCATGAGCTTCGGCCACGCCGGCACGATCGTGGAGGGCAAGGAGGACACCGCCACCGAGAAGATCGCCCGCCTCGCGGAGGCCGGCATCACGGTGGCCGAGGAGATCTCCCAGATCCCGGAGATCGTCCGCGCGAAGATCGGGCGAAGCCCGATCGGTCAAGCGAGGGCGGAGGCCGAGCAATCAGATCAGGACGCGGGGCTGGAAGCCCCACGGAGCTGACCATGAAGCGGTCCGGAGCATCCGCATGAGCGCCGCACTGTTCATCGACGTGCAGGTCAAGGAGTCGGTCGCCCGTGATCCCGAGATCGCGGCCAAGCTGGCGGAGGTCTGCCCCGTCGACATCTTCCGCGCCGGACCGGGCGGAGTCGAGATCGTCCAGGACAACCTCGACGAGTGCGTGCTGTGTCAGCTCTGCCTGCGGGTGGCACCCGCGGGCAGCGTCAAGGTGATCAAGCTCTACGACGACGGCGCGGTTCTCGGCGCCTGACCCCGCCGTGGCCGGGGCCCCTGGGGCCCAGGGATCCGCGCCGGCCGGACCCCTCGGCCCGCTTCAGATTTTCCCCACCGGCGGCGCGCCGCGGTTAGGATCGCGACCAAGCGATGGCCGCCAAGACATTGATCCAGGGGTCGGTCATCCGCGCCACCTACGGCATCCTGGCCCTGCTGCTGCCGCGGCTGCTGGTCAGGAGCGTGGGCATGAACCCCAGCGACATCGATCCGGACGCGCGGTACTTCAACCGGTTGTTCGGCGGCCGCGACATCCTCGTCGCCGGGGCCACGGTGGCGGCGGTCAAGGCCGGCGCCGAGCGCCAGGCCACCAAGGCGAACATGGTGTGTGAGTTCACCGACTCGATCTCGCTGCTGGAGGAGCTGCGCTCCGGCCGCTCCTTCGACCGCACGATCGCGATCGCGATCGCCTTCAACGTGACCGGCTACCTGACCTGGCTCAAGGCCCTGCGGGCGCTGCGCGCGGGAAGCTCCGACGCGGCCTCCTGAGCACCCCGCACCCGGTCAGTGCTTGGCCTTGCGAGTGCGTGAGCGCTCCTCCTGCTTCTCGACGACGTTGACGATCAACTGCATCACCTGATCGATCCCGGTCGCCTTCGCGTCCCCCTTCTCGATCGCCTCACGCCAATCACGGATGTGACCCTTGGTCGCGAGCTCGTTGAAATGCGAGCGCGAGACCGACAGCCGCACCTTGGAGTCGGTGGCCAGGTCCTTGGTCACCTTCGGACCCGGGAGCTCGACGCGGTACATCTGCACGTCGCCGCGGCCACGCAGCTCGAGCCCGGCGACCAGCTTCAGCGGAGCCAGCGCTGGCACCTCGTCGAGAAACCGCCGGACGGAGGTCTCGATCAGCGACTTGGTGTCAGACGGGGAAGTCAGGCCACGAAGTCTACGCGCTGGTTGACGCAGGCAGCCGGGAGCGCGAGGATGCCGTCAACCCATCGAGAGGAGACGTCATGGCCCGCCTTATGGCCGACTGCCGCCGCTTCCCGAGCGAGTCGAACTGCTCGCTCGTGATCATCGGCGACGAGGACGAGGTGCTACGCGCAGCGTCAGAGCACGCCGTGTCCGTGCACGGACACGAGGACACGCCGGAACTGCGCGACGAGGTCCGGGGCATGCTCGAGCCCGCCGACGCCTACACCCCGGGCTGACCGCGCGAGGTCGTTAGATCTTGTGGCGCTGGAGCAGCTTGCGGCCGATGACCATGCGCTGGATCTCCGAGGTGCCCTCGCCGATCAGCAGCAGCGGCGCGTCGCGATACAGCCGCTCGATCTCGTACTCCTTCGAGTAGCCGTAGCCGCCGTGGATCCGGAAGCACTCCTCGACGCAGAACCGGCCGGCCTCGGAGGCGAACAGCTTCGCCATCCCGGCCTCGAGGTCTGAGCGCTCACCGGCGTCCTTGAGCCGCGCGGCGCGCGTGGTCAGCAGCCGCGCCGCGTCGACCTGGGTGGCCATATCGGCGAGCTTGAACTGGATCGCCTGGTGCTGGGCGATCGCCTTGCCGAACGCCTTGCGCTCCTGCGAGTACTTGAGCGCGAGCTCGAGCGCGCGCTGGGCGATGCCGACACCGCGGGCGGCGACGTTGACGCGGCCCACCTCGAGCGCGTCCATCATCTGGACGAACCCCTGGTTGAGACCGGCCTCCTCGCCCCCGAGGATGTTCTCGGCCGGGCAGCGGTACCCGTCGAACACCAGCTCGGTCGACTCGACGCCCTTGTAGCCGAGCTTCTTGATCTTCGGCGGGACGTTGAAGCCCGCGTACTCACCGGTGTTCTCGCCGACCCCCGGCTCCTTCTCGGCGATGAAACAGGTCATCCCCTTGTACTTGGGCTCGGCGCTGGGGTCGGTCTTGACCAGCGTGAACACGAGCGTCGAGAGCAGGCCGTTGGTGACCCACATCTTGGCGCCGTTGATCTCGTAATGGGTGTCGTCGACCTTCTTGGCCGTCGTCTTGATCGCTTGGACGTCGGAGCCGCACTCGGGCTCGGAGAGGCTGAACGCCGCGCGGATCTCGCCGGTGGCCATCCGCGGCAGGTACTTCTGCTTCTGCTCCTCGGTCCCGAACTTCATCAGTAGATACGAGCCGATGAAGTGCGTGTTGACGATCCCGGAGATCGAGATCCAGCCGCGCGAGAGCTCCTCCACGATCATCGCGTAGGTCGTGAGGTCGAGCCCCATGCCGCCGTACTCCTCGGGGATCGTGACGCCGAACAGCCCGAGCTCCTTCATCTGCTCGACGATCGGCTCTGGGAACGAGTCCTCGTGGTCGTAGTGCTCGGCCTTCGGCAGGATCTGCTCGTCAGCGAACTGGTGGACCATCTCGCAGATCGCCTTCTGCTCGTCGGTTTTGTCGGTATATGGGGTTGCGAGGGCCATGCGGTCTCGTGCTCCGTTTCCGGGGAAGTCGGTGCTTCGAGGATACCTTGGCAGGCCCGACCTTGATCCGCCCGGCGGCCGGTTCGGGTTCGTCCGGGGGCCGTTCAGGCGCGGGTCTGCTCGGGCGGCAGGTTGGCGGCCCGCACCGCGCCCTGGATCCACGGGCTCTCCGGCCGCTCCTGGCGCTCACCGTCGAGCACGATGTCCACGCGCTCGTTGAAGAACGCGAGCAGGCCCGAGATCCGCACCAGCTCCGCGAGCGGGTGCTCGTAGATCCAGACCGCATCGGGGACCGTCTGGCCGCCCGGGAGAACGATCGAGTGGTAGGACGCCACGCCCTTGTACGGGCAGCGCGTGACGGTATCGCTGGAAGCGAGCTCGGCGACGACGTCCTCCTGCGGCAGATACCAGCGCGGCGGGAGGTTGGATTCATACACAGCCAGTGCCCGTCTGCTCTCCGCCAGCAGCTCGCCGTCAAGCGAGACCCGGATTCGGCGTGAGGTCGCGAGCACGTCGATGCGGTGATACGGATCGCGCGGGTGGACGAAGACCTCCTCATCCTCCTCGAACCACGCGGTCATGCGATTCCAGTAGAAGGCGATCAGCCCGCCGATCGGCGGGGCGCCCTCGATCGGATCCGGGTAGTACCAGGCGCCGTTCTCGACCAGGCGATCGCCGACTCGGATCGAATGGTAAAAAGCCTCGCCCTTCTTCGGGCACCGCGTCACGCGCTCGCTCGGCTCCAGCAGATCGGCGCGAACGTCCTCGGGCGGGAAGTAGTAGATCGGCTGGTGCCCGCTCTCGTGCAGAAGCTTGACCGCCCGCGAGTCGGCCACCGTCTCCCCCTCCACGACCACGCGGACGCGCTTCGGACTCGGTTCGAGATAGACCGCCGATCCCGGTGCAGGGGACTCGAAGTTGAACCGGCCCGCCGGGCGGCGGCCCAACGGTCCGTTGCCCGTCATCAGACCCATGATCGCGATCCAGCCTACCAACGCGTCTGGTGGTGGTTCGGAGGTATGGGTGGTTGGTTTGCCCCCGCTCACCCAGCCACGACAATGCCGAGCCAGACGATCGCGAGCGAGACGAGGAAGATCGCTCCGTCAAGCGCGTGCCACTGCGGGCGGCGCATGTGCGCCCCGATCAGCAGCCCAACCAGCACCACCAGGCCGAGCTTGACCTGAAGCGTCGAGTCCGACCACTGGTGGCCGTGCGAGGCCAGAGCGGCCCCGGTCACGACCAGCACCGCGATCGCCACCAGCGTGCCGACGCCGAACCGCCGTGCGGCTGACCGCATCGGCTCGCGGTCGGGCAGTCCGCGCATCGCCGGCACGACCACCGCGGCGAGCATCAGCTGACCGCCGACGAAGAACGCCATCGCCAGCAGGTGCAGCCACAGAACCCCGTTCCAGAACGTCACGACGGCGATCGTAGTGACCGCGGCCGCGTGGTGCCGCTCCCGCGCCCCGACTCCACATGACAGACTGCCCGGCCGATGAACTTTGCTCGTGACGTGGTCGACGCCGCCCCGCCGCAGCGCCGCGCGATCGTGGAGCTCGCCCGTGACGGCGCCCGCAGGGAATGGACGTTCGGCGAGGTCGCGCAGCGCAGCGCCCGGCTCGCCGCCCGGCTCGTCGCCACCGACGTCGAGCGCGGGGACGTGGTGCTCACGCTGATCGGCAACCGCCCGGAGTGGGTCTTCACGATGGTGGCCTGCTTTCGGATCGGCGCCGTCGTGCTTCCGTGCAACGAGCAGCTCCGGGCCAAGGACTTGCGCCAGCGGCTCGCGGCGGCGCGTCCGAAGCTGGTCGTGGCCGACGAGCGCGACGCAGCCGAGCTCGCCGCGGCCGGGGCCGACTGCCCGGTCCTGACGATCCAGGACCAGGCTCTGTTCGCCTCCGAGCCGGTGCCGGCCGTCGATCTGGCGCCCACCGACCCCTGCCTGATCACGTTCACCAGCGGCACGACCGCCGAGCCGAAAGGGGTCGTCCACGGCCAGCGGTACCTGCCCGGCCAGCAGCTCCAGGCCGAGCACTGGCTCGGCGCCCGACCAGAGGACCTGGTCTGGTGCACGGCCGCGTCGGGATGGTCCAAGTCGGCGCGCAATGCCTTCATCGCCCCCTGGCTACGCGGTGCCGCCGCGCTCCTGCACGACGCTCGCTTCGATCCCGCCGAGCGGCTAGAGATCCTCGCCGCCGAGCGCGTGAACATCCTCTGCATGGCCCCCACGGAGTACAGGGTGATCGCCAAGCGCGTTCCGATCACGCCGCTGCCCGATCTGCACGGCCTGGTCGCGGCCGGCGAGGCGCTCAACCCCGAGGTGCTGCGGGCGTGGGATGACACCCTCGGGCTCTCCATCCGCGACGGCTACGGGCAGACGGAGACCGGGCAGCTGACCGGCATGCCGATCGCCCAGCCGGCTCGTCCCGGCTCGATGGGGCTGCCCTTGCCCGGCGTCGATCTCCGGGTGCAGGACGGCGAGCTGGTGCTGGCCGACCCGGCGACCGACCCGACCTTCTTCGTGGGCCACCTGGGCGAGGGCCCCTCTCCCGCGCAGAGGCCGTGGCACACCGGAGATCGCGTGCATCAGGACGAGGACGGCTACCTGTACTTCGAGGGCCGCGCAGACGACCTGATCATCTCAGCGGGCTACCGCATCGGACCGTTCGAGGTCGAGTCGGCGCTCGTCTCACATACAGCGGTGGCGGAGGCGGCGGTCGTCGGCGCGCCCGACGACGACCGCGGAGCCGTCGTCAGGGCGGTGGTCGTCCTACGCGAGGGGTTCGCGCCGAGCGACGCCCTCGCGGCCGAGCTGCAGGACCACGTCAAGGCCGAGACCGCGCCCTACAAGTACCCGCGGATCGTCGAGTTCGCCGGCGAGCTTCCCAAGACGGCGAGCGGCAAGATCCGCCGGGCGATGCTCAGGGGAGAGCCCGGGTCCTAGCGAGCGTCTCAGTGATAGATGCCGCCCCCACCACCGGGAGTGGTCGGGGTGCTCACCGGGGGCCCGCCGCCGCCGGAGCTCGGGTGCCCCACGATCAGCACGCCGTGCATGCCGAGCCTGATGTGCCCGTCGATCGGGCAGAAGAAGGCGTAGCGGCCCGCCCGGTGGATGGCGATCGTCAGCGTGGCGGACCCTCCGGGTGCGATGTCGGCGGTCCGGACCAGGCCCGAGGGTCCCTCGATCGCGAACGCGTGCGTGACCGTGCCCCGGTTGCGCACTGTGATCGCGATCGTCCCGGTCCTGGCCACGGTCGGGATCGACGGCGTGATCCGGAACTCGCGCTCGCTCAGCGACAGATGCGACGACGGCTTGGGCGCGTGGGTCGGGGCCGAGGAGGTGCTCGGCGGCGCCGAGCTCGAGGTGGCCGTCGAGGCGGAGCTCGACGAGGAGCTGGATGACGCGCTCGCCGTCCCGGAGCTGCTCGAGGAGCCCGAGCTCGACGAGCCCGAGGATCCGCAACCCGCGATCACGGCTGCCGCCAGGACTGCGAGGACCGGCATGGAACGGCTCATTTGGGTGCCCTCCGAGGAATCTTGGTCACTGCCCCGACCTGCGTGGGCTTCGATTGTTCCCCATGGCTCGATACGCTGCAATCGTGATCGATGGTAGACCGGTGATCGGAATCTGCGCAGCGCTCGAGCGCGCCCAGTGGACCAGCTGGGACCAGCTCGCGGTGCTGCTGCCCCTGAGCTACGTCGAGGCGGTCCAGCGCGAGGGGGCGCTGGCGCTCATGATCCCACCCGATCCGGACCTGACCGAGACCCCCGACGAGATCCTCGATCGCGTCGATGCGCTGGTGCTGGCCGGAGGAGCGGATGTCGATCCCGGCTCATACGGCGAGGAGCCGCACCCCGAGACGATGGGCACCCTCCCGGCCCGCGACGAGGTCGAGATCGCGCTGACGCGGCGCGCGGTCGAGCGCGACATGCCGGTACTCGGAATCTGTCGCGGAATGCAGGTGATGAACGTGGCCTTCGGGGGCACGCTGCGCCAGCATCTGCCCGACGACTTCGGTCACACCGAGCATCGGCGCCGCCGCGGAACGTTTGACAACTCCGAGCACGACGTCCGGCTCCTCGAGGGCTCGCTCGCCGCACGCGCCACGGGCGAGGAGGCCCACTCCACCAAGTCCCACCATCACCAGGGGGTCGCGACGATCGGCGAGGGCCTCGAGGTAAGCGGCTGGTCCGCGCTCGACGAGCTCCCCGAGGCGATCGAGGCTCCGGGTAACCGGTTCGTGCTCGGCGTCCAGTGGCATCCCGAGGTCGACGAGCACAGCCGCCTGATCGGCGCGTTCGTCGCCGAGGCCCGAGATCACCGCAGGACGCGGGTCTCGTAACCGGCCTCGCGGACGAAGCTCACCACCTCC
>JADGPN010000121.1 GCA_017882465.1 Solirubrobacteraceae bacterium | reverse complement strand
CGCGAGCTTGCGCCCAAGCACGAGCGCTACGCGGTGCACGAGTTCCGGGTGGCGAAGGTGCGGCTCGCGCTGCCCACCGACGGGGTACCCGGGCTCGACGAGGTCAGCGCGCTGCTCGAGCCGCTCAGCGGCTGGAGGTACCTCCCCGCCGCGGGTCTCGTGCCCCTCGAGGCGTTCTACGGCTCGCTGGCCGAGCGGCGTTTTCATTCGACCCAGTATGTCCGCCATCCGGCCGTGCCCCTGTACACCCCCGAGCCCGACATCGTCCACGAGGTGATCGGGCACGGGCACCTGCTCGCCACCCCCACCTTCGGGGAGCTGCATCGCCTCGCCGGCATCGCCTCGCGGCGACTGCGTGACCCCGAGAACCTGCGCTTCCTCTCCCGCGTGTTCTGGTTCTCGCTCGAGTTCGGGGCCGTGGTCGAGGACGGCGAGCTGCGGGCCTACGGCGCCGGGATCCTCTCGAGCTATGGCGAGATCGAGGAGTTCCGGGCGATGACGCACCGGCCGCTGGACCTGATCGAGATGGGCACCGCCGACTACGACATCACCGCCTACCAACCGGTCCTGTACGTGGCCGAGTCGGTGGCGCAGGTGGTCGGCCTGGTCGGGGGCTTCTTCGAGCGCTGCGATGACGAATCGATCACCGCCATGCGCGCCCGCGCTCAGGCCGTCGCATGAGCCGGCACAGATACGGATTGACCACCACAGGAGACGACTGATGGCAACCACGCAGCCGACGGCACTCGCCGAGCAGCACAAGGATTTCATGCCCCTCGACGGCATCGACCACGTCGAGCTGTGGGTCGGCAACGCCGCGCAGGCGGCGTACTTCTTCCGCCACGCGTTCGGCTTCACCGAGATCGCCTACAGCGGTCTCGAGACCGGCGTGCGTGAGCGCACCTCGCACGTCCTCGCCCAGGGCGAGGTGCGCATCGTGCTGACCGGAGCGCTGTGCTCGGGCAGCGAGGTGGCGGCGCACCACGCCCGTCACGGCGACGGCGTCAAGGTGATCGCGCTCCGTGTCCCGGACGTCGACCATGCCTACCGCGAGGCGACCGTCCGGGGCGCGACCGGCCTGGCGGCGCCGCACGAGCTCGCCGACGAGCACGGGCGCGTGCGGGTGGCCGACATCGCCGCCTACGGCGAGACGATCCACCGCTTCGTCGACCGCTCGGCATACGAGGGCGCGTTCCTGCCCGGTTACGCGGCTGTGCCGGCTGCGCCCGAGGCGGACGCCGAGGCCGAGCTGATCACCGGGATCGACCACATCGTCGGCAATGTCGAGCTCGGCGCGATGGGTGATTGGGTCTCCTACTACGAGCGCATCTTCGGGATGACCGAGATGATCCACTTCACCGATGAGGCGATCTCGACCGAGTACTCGGCGCTGATGTCCAAGGTGGTGACCAGCGGCGACGGCCGGGTCAAGTTCCCGATCAACGAACCGGCCGAGGGCCGCCGCCGCTCGCAGATCGACGAGTACCTCGAGTTCTACGAGGGCGCAGGGGCACAGCACATCGCGCTGAGCACCGCCGACATCGTGCGCACGGTGGGCCAGCTGCGGGCTCGGGGGATCAGGTTCCTGCAGACGCCCGACAGCTACTACGAGGAGGTGCCGGACCGGGTCGGCGAGATCGACGAGCCGATCGAGGATCTCAAGCGGCTGGGCATCCTGGTCGACCGCGATGACGAGGGGTACCTGCTGCAGACCTTCTCCGCGCCGCTCGGCGACCGCCCCACGATCTTCCTCGAGATCATCGAGCGCCACGGCGCACGCGGCTTCGGGGAGGGCAACTTCAAGGCGCTGTTCGAGGCGATCGAGCGCGAGCAGGACAAGCGGGGAAACCTCTGATGCGATACGTCGCGCTGGGACGGATGCCGGCCAAGCGCCACGCTCAGTTCCGCGAGGACGGCCGGCTGCTGGTCGAGGAGGTAATGGGCTACGAGGGCTTCTCGGGCAACGAGTCGATCCTCTATCACCTCAGCTCACCGTGCCGGATCGCGGGCGTGGGCGAGCTGCGCCGGCAGGTGCGTGAGGAGTGGGTCCCGGAAGCCCATGTGCACCGGCTGGCGGACGCGAACGCGATCGAGCCTGGTGGCGGCCCGGTATCGGGCCGCCGGCTGCTGATGTTCAACGACGACCTCGAGATCTCGATCGCCAAGCCAACCGAGCCCTCGACGGGCTTCTATCGCAACGGCGAGGGAGATGAGGTCGTCTACGTACATCGCGGCGGCGGTGTTCTGCGCACGGTATTCGGCAACGTGCCCTTCGGCGCCAAGGACTACCTGGTGATCCCGCGCGGCACGACGCACGCGTTCGAGCTCGACGGATCGGAGCAGTTCTGGATCTGCTTTCACACCCCGGGCGAGATCGAGACTCCGTCGCGCTACCGCAACCGCTACGGCCAGCTGCTCGAGCACGCGCCGTTCTCGCAGCGTGACTTCCGGCCGCCGGCCGAGCTCGAGTGCCACGACGAGGCCGGTGCGTATCAGCTGACGGTGCGGATCCGCGGCGCCTCGCAGGAGTACGTCCTCGATCGGCATCCGTTCGACGTCGTCGGCTGGGACGGCTACGTGTACCCGTACGCGTTCAACGCCGCCGACTTCGAGCCGCGGGTGGGCCGCTTCCATCTGCCGCCGCCGGCGCACCAGACCTTCCAGGGCCAGGGCTTCGTGATCTGCACGTTCGCGCCGCGCCCGCTGGACTTCGACCCGGAGGCCGTGCCGCTGCCCTACCACCACTCGAACATCCAGTCCGAGGAGGTCATGTTCTACGCCGAGGGCGACTACGCGGCACGCAGGGGCGTGGAGGCGGGCTGCATCACCCTGCACCCGTCGGGGCTTCCCCACGGTCCCCAGCCGGGCACCGTTGAGAAGGCGCTCGGGGCGGCGCGAACCGACGAGCTGGCGGTGATGTGGGACACGTTCCGGCCGCTCAAGCTGACCCCGCTGTGGCAGGCCCACGACCAGCCCGACTATGCCTACTCGTGGAACCCCGACCACGTGCCGGCCGGCGCCACGCGCCCGGTCAGCTCGCCGAGCGAGATCCTGGCCGCCTCGCCGTAGCCCCGGATCGTGACCGTGTCGCCGTCCTCGAGGAAGGTCCTGGAGCCGCCGTCGTCGAGCGGGATCGGCTCACGGCCGGCCCGGCTGCGCTCGAGCAGGCACCCGTAGCTGCCCGCCTCGGTGCCCGAGATCGTGCCCGAGGCGAACAGGTCACCGGGGCCGATCGTGGCCCCACCCGAGGTGGCGTGGGCAAGCTGCTGAGGGGCGCTCCAGTAGAGCCCGCGGGAATTCGTCCTCGTGACGCGGGTGGCGACGCCGGAGGCCTCGGGAGTGATCGTCGCCTCGAGGTCGATGTCGAGCGCCCAGGGGTCCTCGAGGCGCAGGTAGGGGAGCGGCTCGGGTCGCTGCGGCACCCCCGGGACCCGGACCGGGGCGAGCGCCTCCAGCGGCACGATCCAGGGGCTGATCGAGGTCGCGAACGACTTCCCCAGATACGGGCCGAGGGGCTGGGACTCCCAGCGCTGGATCTCCCGGGCGCTCCAGTCGTTGACGAGCACCACGCCGAAGATGTGCTCCGCGGCGCGGCGTACCGGAATCGGCTCGCCCAGCGACGGGCCCGCGGCGGTCACGAAGCCGAGCTCGAGCTCGAAGTCGAGCCGGCGCTCGGGTTCGAACGAGGGTGCCGCGCCCGGCTGCGCCGGGGGACGCTGGCCCCAGGGCCGGCGCACCGGAGTCCCAGACGGGACGACCGTGCGAGCGCGGCCGTGGTAGGCGATCGGCACGTGGCGCCAGTTCGGCGTCAGTGGGTCTCCCTCGGGCCGGAACAGGCGGCCCACGTTGGTGGCGTGCTCGATCGAGGCGTAGCCGTCGACGTAGTTGCCGATGTTCACCGGTAGGACCGTCCGCACCTCCTCGAGCGGGAGCAGCGCAGGGACGGCGATCGGGTCGAGCTCGCTGCTCCCCTTGGCCAGCAGCGCCTGCAGGCGCCGGCGCGTGTCCGACCAGATCCGGGGGCCGAGCCCGAGGAAGGCGTTCAGCGCCGGCTCGGCGAACACGCCCGGCTCGAGCCCGGGAATCGGCAGCAGCCCCGCGCTCGCCACCGCCGCGAGGTCGAGTGCGAAGGCGCCGATCCGGATCGCCGGAACCGGCCTGCCCCCGCGGTGGCGAACCACCCCGTAGGGGAGGTTCTCGATCCCGAATCCCGAGCCGTCGGCCCCTGGCACCCAGCTCCCGGCGGGTGCGTCAGCCACCGAGCCGCGCCTGCTCCTCGACCGTCCGCTCGGCCCACGGAATCGCCTCGAGCCGAGCATCCGGAATCGGCTCGCCGCTCTCGACCGAGAGGCCGTACGTGCCCGCCTTCAGACGCCGCTCGGCGCGCTCCACTGCGGCCAGCTGGCCCTCCAGCCGCTCGACGAGGCCCTCATCGAGCTCGTCCTCGTAGAGATTGGTCGCGTCGTCGGCCATGTGCTGGTCGACATCGGAGAGCTCGCTGCTCTCCGATCGGCCACGGTGATGGGGCAGCTCGGTCTCGATCCGGTGGCGCTCGCGCGCCAGCAGCTCACGTGCTCGGGGTTCCTTCATCGACCGCAGCCTACCGCGCTCATCACGCCCGCGCGCGCAGGCGTAAGCTCGCCCGATGAGCTCAGCAGCCGGTCAGGTGCGCCTTCCCGCCGAGTGGGAGCGCCATGAGCGCACCTTGATGGGCTGGCCGTGCCGGCTGGAGCTGTGGGGCGAGACGCTTGCGCAGGCGAGATCGGATTACGCCACGGTCGCGAACGCGATCGCCGCGTTCGAGCCCGTGACGATGATCGCCAATCCCGGCGCGGACGCCGCGCAGGCGAGATCCGCCTGCGGTGCCGGGGTTGAGGTGGTCGAGCTGCCACTCGATGACTCGTGGCTGCGCGACTCCGGGCCCATCTACGTCCGCGACCCGGCCGGGCGCCGCGTCGCCGTCCATTTCGGTTTCAACGCCTGGGGGGAGAAGTTCTCGCCCTGGGACCGCGATGCCGCGGTCGGCGGTCTGGTCGCGGCGGCTCTCGGCGATCCGGTCCTCACTGCGCCGCTGGTGCTGGAGGGCGGCTCGATCTGCTCCGACGGAGAGGGAGTGCTGCTGACCACCGAGCAGTGCCTGCTGCATCCCAGCCGTAACCCCTCGCTGTCCCGGGAGCAGATCGAGGATGCCCTGCGCGCTGCGCTCGGCGTGGAGCGGATCGTTTGGCTCGGCCGGGGCCTGATCGAGGACCGGGATACCGACGGTCACGTCGATCTGATCGCCGCGTTCACCCGTCCCGGTCACGTGCTGTTGCAGACCGTCGAGGAGCGGAACCCCAACTACGAGCACTGCGCCGAGAACGTCGCGCGCCTACAGGCGGCAGGGATCGAGATCACCGAGCTTTCTCACCTGCCCTACGCCGAGGTCGCCGGAGAGACGGTCGCGGCGGGGTACCTGAACCTGTACATCTGCAATCGAGCGGTGATCGTGCCCGTCCCCGCGGCGCCGACCGACCCCGAGGCGCTGGGGATCATCGCCGGTGCCTACCCGGGCCGGGAAATCGTCGCCGTGCCGGGCGCCGTGCTCGCCTACGGCGGCGGCGGCCCGCACTGCATCACCCAGCAGGTTCCCACTCGGCTCGCGGCACACAAGGAGCGCGATGACTGATCGACCGGTGCTGCTGAGGGCCTACCCACCGCCCCCGTCGCCGGCGCGGACGCGTCCTCCCACGCGCGAGCCGCTCCGGGTGGGGGCCGTGCAGCACCGCTGGCATCCGGATGCGGACGAGCACGAGCACGCGCTCGCGGAGGGGATCCGGATCGCGGCTGCCGAGGGCGCCGCGATCGTCTGCCTCCAGGAGCTGACGCTCTCGCCCTACTTCGCCATCACCCCCGACGGGCCGGCGGCCGCCGGCGCGGCGCCGGAGGACCTCGACACGGGGCCCACGGCCTCGTTCGCCGGCCGCCTCGCGGCCGAGACCGGCGCCCACGTGCACGCGTCGCTGTACGAGCGCGCCGACGGCCCCGACGGGCTCGGCTACAACACCGCGATCGTGGTCTCGCCGGACGGACGGCTCCTGTCGCGGACGCGGAAGCTGCACATCCCGGTCACGGCGGGCTACTACGAGGACCGCTACTTCCGGCCGGGTCCGGCCGACGGGGAGCCGTTCCCGCTGACGCCGCTGCCGACGCCCGGCGGCGACGCGGTGCTCGGGTGCCCGACGTGCTGGGACCAGTGGTTCCCCGAGCTGGCTCGCGGCTACTCGCTGGCCGGCGCCGAGGTGCTGATCTACCCGACCGCGATCGGGTCCGAACCCGACCACCCCGGCTTCGACACCCAGCCTCTGTGGCGGCAGGTGATCGTCGGCAACGGCGTCGCCAACGGCACCTTCATGGTCGCCGTCAACCGGATCGGGGTCGAGGGCCCACTGACCTTCTACGGGTCGAGCTTCATCTCCGATCCCTACGGCCGGGTGCTCGTCCAGGCCCCGCGCGACGAGCCCGCAGTCCTGGTCGCCGATCTCGATCTCGACCAGCGCCGCGACTGGCTGGAGCTGTTTCCGTTCCTGCGCACCCGCCGGCCCGATGCCTACGGCCGTCTGACCCGGACCTAGGCTAGGAGCCCCGGCTCAGCCGCGCTCGAGCGGCGCCGAGGCGGCGGCCAGCTCGGTGAAGCGCCGGATCGCGTTCACGTCGTCGGGCTCGTAGATATCGATGCTGGCCAGCAGGCCGTCGTGCACGGCGAGCACCGTCGCCAGCGGCACATTCACCCGTGCCTCGCTCGCGGACCCGTGCATCAACAGGGAGCCGTGGCAGGCCAGCGCGCGCTCGTCGCAGGCCAGGACATCGGCGACGCGGAAGGAGAGCTCGCCGCTCCGCTCCGACGCCGAGGCCAACAGCTCCAGCGCGGCGTCGCGGCCGTCGGCCAGCGGGGTGCCCAGCGAGCGGTGGTCTGAGACCATGATGCCCTGGGCGAGGATCTTGCCGATCGCCTCGATGTCGCGGTCCTCGACCAGTCGCAGCCATGAAGCCACCAGGCGCTCGAGCGGACGCCTGCCCAGCGCTCCCGCGCCGCCGCCGAGCTCGGCGTACCGCGACACCATTGCCGCGCGATCGCCCTGCCCGTAGATATCCACGCTCGCCACTCGTCCTGAGTCGAGTGCCCACACGAGTCCCACCCGCACGCCGGCGTGTCCCGCCGCGGCGCCGTTCACGCCCCGCCAGGTGCCCCGGAGCGCGATTACGCGATCGTCGCAGGCGAGCACCTCGGCGACGGTGAACGCCAGCTCCGGCCAGGTCGCGAAGATCGCGCCGGCGAGCGAGCGCGCATCCTCCTCGCTGCCGAGGCGCTCCCAGCCCACGTCGCCGTGGTCGACGATCCGGCACCCGTCGGCCGGCAGATCGAGCAGAGCTCCGACGTCGTGCTCGGCGATGGCCTGCATGAACCTGGCCACGAGCTGCTCGGGAGGGCGGTCGCCGAGCGTCCGGGTGTGGCCGCCGAGCTCGGCGTAGCGGGACAGCATGGCCTCGTCGTCATCGGGCTCGTAGAGATCGAGACTGGCCCAGAGGCCGTCCTCGATCACGGTCACCGCGCCCACCGAGAGCGCGACTTCTCCGGCCTTGACCCCATGCCCGCGCCACGTGTAGCGCATCGCGATCACCCGGTCGTCGCAGGCGAGCACATCGTCGACCTCGAGCCGCAGGTTCGGAGAGGTCGAGAGCACCGAGCGCAGCAGCGCCTCCGCGTGCTTGCGACCGCGGGCCTCTCCCCAGCCGAGCGCGCGATGGTCCTTCACGACCCAGTCCTCCACGTACATGCGCAGCAGTGCATCGACGTCGTGAGCGCTGTACAGCCGCTGATACTCCGCCCAGAATCGCTCGGGCGGACGGTCGCCGAGGATCACCGGGGCGGGCGCGGGCTCAGCCGAGGCCGGGCGGGGCCGGTCGCCGGCCAGCTCGAGCGCGCGCTCGGCACCGGCCGTGTGCCCCTTGGCCGCGTACAGGCCCAGGGCGAGGTGGGCGGCGTCGGCCGCCCGATCGCTGTCCCCGGAGGCCAGCAGCACACCCGTCAGCGCCATCGCGGCGTCGGCCTTGTCGGCGAGCGCATCCGTCGGCTCGGCCAGCTCGACCGCCCGGCGGGCCAGCGCCAGCGCCTCGTGGTGGCGTCCCCCGCGGGCCAGCGCGCCGGCCCGGACGCCACACCAGGTGATCGTCGTCTTCAGATCCCCGCCCGCGTGCGCCTCCGCGAACTCGGTCTGCTCGATCGCCTCCTCGTCGCGTCCCTGCTCGACCAGCGCCCGCGCGAGCAGCGCCGCCGCCAGGGCCGCGCGCGCCCCGGCCCCGAGGGCCTCGAATCCGTCTCTGGCTTCGCGCAGCAGAGCCTCGGCGGCCGGTGGCGCGCCGGCCAGCAGCTCGACCATGCCGGCGTGCGCGGCGAGCTCCTGCAGCTCCAGCGACAGTCCCAGCTCATCGACCGTGGCCCGCGCCGCGCGGAGGATCGCCCGAGCGGCATCGAAGCGGCCTCGCATCGCCTCGAGCACCGCCTGACAGCGCAGCGCGTTCGTCTCCAAGTACCGGTTGCCCGGCTCCATGCGCAGGATCCGGACCACGTCCAGGCATCGGCCGCTCGCGCTCACGACCGGCGACGGACCCCACAGAGCGGCCCGCGGCGCAGCCGCCAGAACGGCCGTGATGCGCCGGCGATCGCCCGCCTTGCGCGCCGCCAGCAGGGCGTCGTCGAGGGCCGACTCAACCGCACCCACGTGACCGAGCTGTCCCTGCGCTTCGGCCACGACGTGATGGGCCTTGCCCGCGCCGCGCCCGTCGTCCGCGGCGGCGAGCTCCGAAGCGGCGGCCGACACGTCGGCCACGATCTGCTCGAGGTCGCCGACTCCGGTGAGCAACGCCAGCTGGCCCCCGAGCACCGCGCTGCGGGCGCGCCGCACCTCGTCCCCGGCTGCGCCGGCGCGGAGGCGCTCCACGATCTCCGCCGCGGCTGCCGTGTCACCCGCGGAGAGCAGCGTCTCGGCGAGGTCCCAGAGGATCTCCGAGTCCTGGCCGGCACCGCGATCGAGCGCGCGCCGGAGTAGATTGCTCGCGGCCGCGAGATCCTCGCGCGCCAGCGCACGCTCTCCGGCCGAGTACAACCGGTCCGCGGCCCGGGCTCCGAGCCGGCGACCGCGGGCGTCGAGCGGGCCCAGCTGACGACGGTACTCGTGCGCCTGCTCCAGGTGGTAGGCGATCACCTCCTCGTGCTCGCCGACGAAGTCACCCGCCTTGGCGTGCAGCCAATCGGCGAAGCGCTCGTGCAGCTCCGCGCGCAGCTCCTTGAGCAGCAGGTGATACGCGGCGTCCCGGATCAGCGCGTGGTGAAAGCGGAAGACGGGCTCGTCGATCCAGTACGTGCCCTCGGGCTCGACCATGTCCTTGCGCCGCAGCGTCTCCAGATGGGCATCGAGGCCCAGGCTGACCGGAGCCGGCGCCAGATCAGCCACGGCGCCGCGGTAGAACTGTTGTCCGATCACCGCCGCGCGCTCGAGGACCGTGCGCTCGTCCGAGCGCAGCCGCTCGATCCGGGCCGCCAGCAGCGCCTGGATCGTGGGTGGGACCTCGACGGACTCGATCCCGCCCACCGCCATCCAGACGTCGTCGGAGCGGGCCAGCGAGCCCTCGTCGATCAGCATTCGCAACAGCTCGCCGAGGTAGAGCGGATTGCCCTCGGTCGTGTCGAGGATCCTCCGGATCAGCGGCTGGGGCAGATCCGAGACTCCGAGCACCAGGTCGAGCAGCGTGCGGCTCTCCTCCCGCTTCAGCGGCGCGAGCTCGATCACGTCCAGCGCCCGGCGTCCGGCCGAGGTGAACGCATCCCTGGTCTCCCGCAGTTCGGGGCGGGCGAGCGCCACGAGCAGGATCGGGGCGTCGCGGACCCAGTCGATCAGGTGCTCGGCGAGGTCGAGGAACATCGGCTGGCCCCATTGGACGTCGTCGAGCACGATGACCAGCGGGCGTCGCCGGGCCACGGCCTCGATCGTGCGCCGCAGGCCCCAGAATGACTCCTCGACCGAGGCCGGCGCGGAGGCGCCGAGGACCGATCCCACGACGGCGACGAGCCGGTCCCGGTCAGGTTCGTCATCCGCCAGCCCGGCGAGCTTGGTCAGGACCACGTTCGGCGCGTCGGCCTCCTCGATCCCGGCCAGGCCGCGAAGCACCTCGGCCACGGGCAGGAAGGTGATCCCCTCGCCGCTGGGCTCGCAATGCCCCTCGACGACGGTCGCCTTCGCGGTCACGGCGCGGGCGAACTCGGCCACGATCCTCGACTTGCCGACCCCTGGCGACCCGATCACGGTGACCAGCCGGCAGCCCCGCCCCGAGATCACCGCGTTGAGCGCGCGGTCGAGCCTGCGGAGCTCGCCCACCCGGCCGACGAACGGAGCCTCGGCCGCGGCGCTGAGAGCCTCGTCGGGCCCCGAGGACGCCGATACCAGGAGCCAGGCCGGCAGCGGCTTGGCCTTTCCCTTCGCCTGCAGCAACCGGACCGGGTCGAGCTTCACGTGATGGCGGACCAGGCGCTGCGTGGCCTCCCCGATCAGCACCACGCCGGCTGGCGCCGCCTGCTCCAGCCGCGCCGCCGTGTTCACCGTGTCGCCGACCAGCAGGCCCTCGCTGCTGAGCACGAGCTCGCCGGTGTTGACGCCGACGCGCATCCGCAGCCGGACCCCCCACCGGGGCTCCAGCTCCTCGTTGAGCGCGTTCAGGTCCTCGACCATCGCCGCCGCGCAGCGGACGGCTCGGATCGCGTCGTCCTCCTGGACCGTCGGGGCTCCGAACAGCGCCACGACGGCATCGCCGATGAACTTCTCGACCGTGCCCTCGTGGCGCTGCACGGCCGAGCGCATGACCTCGTAGAACCGGGTCATCACGCGCCGAGCCGACTCGGGGTCAAGCGCCTCCTGGAGCTCGGTCGAGCCGGCGAGATCGGCGAACAGGACCGAGACGACCTTGCGCACCGCCGTCGTGTTGGCCGGCCGCTCCTGACCTCCCGTGGCGGCCCCGCACGTGTCGCAGAACCGTGCCTCGGGGGCCAGCCCGGCGCCGCAGGACGCGCAGGTGAGAGCGAGCGGCTGGCCGCAGCTCGTACAGAAAATCGCGCCCTCTCGGTTCGCGTGTCCACAATCCCTGCAGATCACGGCTACATAGTCGCGCGCCGCGAGCGCGCTGTCCACCACTCTGTCCAGCGGGGCAACTTCTTGCCGGGGCTGAGTGGGCCCTGGGGGTCGAAGTCCGCTTGATCGCTTCGTGCAAGGGAAGCGTCCCCTCGATCGCCTCGGCCAGGCGGTCGACGGGAACCACGATGTCCTCGCTGACCTTGCCGCCGCGCTGCGCGGTGACCGCGATCGAGACCCCGTCGCGCCGGCGCCACAGGGCCGCCACCGCGGCGGCCACGGTCGGGGCGTACAGCGAACCCGATTGCTCGGCGAGCACCTCGATCAGCTCGTCCCGGAGCAGGCCGGCCTGTTCGCGTGAGCCGTCGACCTCGGTGATCAGCATGAACCTCGGCTCCCCTGGGGGGTTCGCCCGGGAATGCGGCTGCTGCGGCTCGCAGCGAGCCCTGATCCAGGTACTCGAGTACCGCCACCAGGAGCCCGCTCTCGTAGACGCTCCGGACCGCCGCGCATCCGGCCTCGATCGAGTCGTGGAAGCTGACCACCGGATAGGCCGCCTCCGGCGCCGGGATCAGCTTCAGCCACGCTCCGGTGA
>JADGPN010000511.1 GCA_017882465.1 Solirubrobacteraceae bacterium | reverse complement strand
CCCACGCTTTTCGGCGAGCGCCGACCCTGAAACCCCGCAACCACTGGGCATCCACCCCAAAACCGGCTCCCGAATGCCCACCAACTGCGGAACTCGGGCAATACCGAGGCGGTGAATAGCCGCAGCCGCATGTGTGACGGTGCTCTGTAGGCTTTCGGTGCGAGGCGGGATGAACTCGTGCGTCTCAGCCCGTCGCCGCTCCGATTGCGAGATGCGGTGCCGCCAGACGGTCGTGAGCGACCTGCGCCCAAAGGGCGCAGCTCGGTTGGGTGTGCGCTCAGCCGTTAGCTCGCATGTGGTCGAGTTCTACGAGACCGAGGAGTTTCTCGTGGACACGGTCAGCGGCTTCATCCGTACGAGGGTTCGAATCCCTCCCTCTCCGTGTATTGACCGCCTGTAGCGAGCGAGGCCGCCCGTCCGCCCGACGGCTCCCTACGAAGATCGGGCCGCAGACATCGGCAAACCTGACCATCGTTGGCATCCGCCAGGCCGGCGGGGCCTTGGCCCACCCGGGAGCTCGTCGGTCGTCCTCTGATTCTGGCGCGTTACTCCAGAGCCCTGAGCGAGCCGGGCTCCGAATGCGCCGGGGCAAGCGGTCGTCTGAACGCCGCCGGTTGGCAGGTTCTGAGTTTGCTCTCAAGAGGGGCAGCGCTGACGAGAACAGCGGAGACGGACTGACAGCCCCGCAGCGATCCAACGCCGATGGCTTTGAGGCGACGGCGTCGCTCGGCCGAGCCGCGCGGGCCTTCTGCGCCTTGTGGAATGCCGGGGACTGCGGATTGATGCCGCTGGGTAGTTGTCTGTTTCTCAGGCTGCCGCTGAACCTCGGGTCGGGGAAGCTGGGCACGCCGTGCTTGTGCAGCTTCGCAAACGCGAGCGCCGCGAGGTTGCTGCTCTCCGGACAGGGGCGGCTCCGTGGCGTCGCCCAACTGCAGCTTCCGCACGACTGCTCGCCGGACTGGAACGCGCGGGGCTGGGTTCCAGTCCAACGCCATCGAGAAAGCACTCAAGCTACGGGACTGACTACGCGGGCCGAGGTAGCGCAGCGACCTTCTTCAGCGTGCGTGTGCCTAGTCGTCCAGTTCTCGGGTGCTCGCTAGGGGTGGTGCCTGCAGGTGCCGATGCAGGGAGGGCTAGGCGCTGTTGCGCCGGCGCATAAGAGAACAACCCATATCCACGGATGGAGGCTTCGATGATTATCGCAATCCTGATCGGGATCCCTGCGATCGGCATTCTCGCCGCGCTAGGCACCCAAGAACCGAGAACCAAGCGACGCGGCGAGCGCCGCCGCCAAGCCCGCCACGAGGTGTCCCTGCGGCCGCTCCCGCGGCACGTGCACGTCGTCGGCGAAGGCAATGAGAACCGATCCTCCTCTCAGGCGGTGGCGGCTCCGACCGTGAGCGTGATCATCCCGACGCTGAATGAGGTGGGGAGCCTCGCGTGGGTTCTAGAGCATCTTCCCGGATGGGTCAGCGAGGTCGTGATCGTCGATGGTCTCTCGACCGATCGCACCGAGGCGCTGGCACGCCGATTGCGTCCCGACGCCGTGGTCGTGCACCAGCATCAGCTGGGTAAGGGCGCCGCGCTGCGGGCGGGGTTCGCCGCGGCGACGGGAGACATCGTCGTGATGATCGACGCCGACGGCAGCACCGACCCGCGGGAGATGGGGCGCTTCGTCGAAGCGCTCAAGGACGGCGCCGACTTCGTCAAGGGCTCCCGCCACATGTCGGACGGCGGGTCGGCCGACTTCACGCGGCTGCGGGCGGCAGGCAACAAGGCGTTTGTACTTATGGCGAACGTGCTCTACGGCTCGCAGTTCACTGACCTGTGCTACGGCTACTGTGCCTTCTGGCGCCGCCATCTCGACAAACTAGGGCTCACCGCCGACGGCTTCGAGATCGAGACTCAGCTGGTTCTCGGCGCGGTCAAGGCTGGCCTGGAGATCCGCGAGGTGCCAAGCTTCGAGTTAGAGCGGCGCGCCGGAACCTCGAATCTGAACGCAGCCCGCGACGGCATTCGGATACTGCGCACGATGGTCGGACGCGACGTGCGCCGCGCCGCCGGCGCAACCCATTTCACCCTGCGAAAGGTTCATCTTCCGGTCTGGAGCACCGATCGCCTCCCCGCCGTCGGAGAGCGCAGGAGCGTCGACCGACGGATCAAGGATCGGCAGCTCGCCGGCTATGTCGGGACGGAACGGCGCAAGGGAGGCGAGTCGCGTCAAGCGGTTGGCACAGTGGTCGCGTACCGCGCCGTTTACTATCAACCCGGGGCGCAACACACGAACCTGCCACCGGAACGGGTCACGTCGCAGGAAACGGTCGGCGTGTGAGGTCAGCGAAGCTCCGCTCGAGCCAGTGATGCCGGCTCCCGAGCCAAGTTTGCCGTCTACCCCGACTGCTGCCAGCTGACCGGGATGGTCGGCGCTCCAACAGCGGGCGACTCAATCAGGATGCTCGGCCGGCGGGGTGCCTCACCGTAGGGGAGGCGCTGCCGCCGGTATCGACGACCGCGCGGCGGGCGATGGTGGGGCGGCCGTGGCTGGTTTCAAGTCAGTCGCGGATGTGACGGACATCGGCGTTCGTCGTCTTGGCGGTTGGCATGGAGCTGCATGAGCATCAGCCTCCGGTTGGTGCGCTCGCGTACGCGCGCGGCCCGATCGCGGCGCGGATCGGGTTGATGAACCCGTCCAGCGGCGAGGTGCTCAACGGCGTGTCCGGCGGCCGGCTGGCGCGCGGTCCGCGGCGGCCGAACTGGTCCTCGACGATCAGGCTGGTGCTGTCCAGCCACTCGCTCAGGCGGCGTGGCGGCGCTCGACGAACGGCGCCCAGAACGACGGGCCGGTGAACGCCGCCTCGACGTCCGCAGCAGCTCGTCGATTGCCTCCTGATGCCCGGGTTGCTCTGTTCGGAGCTTTGCCATGAGTCGCTCAAGCGCGTGGCGCAGATGCCACTCGCACAGGTACAGCTCGGCGTCGGGGAAGCAAGCACCAACGGCGTTCGTAAGGCCGTGGTCGTTGTCGCACACAACCCGCGACGGCGCGCCGGGAAGCGCGCCGAGGAACGCCTCCCAGTCGGGCTGAGACTTGCTTGTGAACACCTCCAGGCGCCACAGCTTCGCCCGCCCGCGCTCATAGCCCATCGCCGCGAAGATCCGAACGCGATCCGCGTGCGTCCGGTGTCCGGATCGCGCACCCGGAACGGCAGGTGGTCCAGTAGCAACGACCCGCTGGTCGGCCAGGCGCGCGGGCGGTAGGGCTCGAACACGACCGGTTCGAACACCTCCACCCAGTCCATCACCAGCGAACCGGCTCCGGCGCGAACGCGGTACTCAGCTCAAGCGTCGCCGACTCTGGCGCAAGCGTTCCGAGCCAGCAGGGTTGGCCCCGTTGGCGCGGAGGCCTCGGACTCCTCCTTTCCGCGCGCAATCCGCGATCGGGCCGAGCGATCTGCAAATCCTCATCCGACTGTTGCCGGCTGGCGCCCAGTCGCGCAAAGAACAGCTTGCTCGA
>JADGPN010000510.1 GCA_017882465.1 Solirubrobacteraceae bacterium | reverse complement strand
GGACGGATCATCAACATCTCGAGCTCCACGATGGGCCTGGCGCTTCCCGGCTACCGCATCTACGACATGACCATAGGGGCGATCGAGCAGCTCACGAGGATCCCGTGGTCGGGCGAGCGTTGGATTGGGCTGCGCCAGTCCGGGCTTGAGGTTCATGCTGATCGTGCTGCCGCGGGTGACGATCGTGCCGGGCGCTGGCCTCGGTGGTGACGTAGCCACTGGGGTCCGTCCAGCTTCGGCGCACGGGTAACGCGGCCACGCCCTGGGCGTCCGCAAGCGGATCGCTCAGCGAATCTGCGCCGCCCGCAGCCCGGCGACCGGCCGGGTCTGCGGTCGGCGTGTCATTTGACCCGTCCCGGTGAATCGTCGGACCACCCCGGGCTATGGAGAGCCAGGCGCCGGATTTGGGTGCTGCTGACTGGTTGGCTTTGGCCACTGGGGGATTTGATGGTCGAGTAGTCCGAGGGCGTGGACCCCCAGTGGGGTGGGGTGTCGTGAGGCGGGGTGTTCGGCCATTTTGAGCTGTGCGTAGGCGCGGACTGCAGCGGGTGCGCCGAGCATGTCGGCGGGAGGTGGTGCGGATCGCGTAGAGGCCGTCCAACGCGGCCCCGCTGTTGATCTGATCGGTCTTGCGCTGATAGGCGAACGCGCCGTCGCTGATCAGCAGGGTGAAGTGCTTGGCGACCTTGTACTTGTTTGAGATCTGGCCGGCGCGCTCGCCGATCTCCCGGGCGTCAGCGCCGCGCAACCTGCCGCGGAGCCCCTCGACGCTGACCTTGACCTTCTCAAGCTCGGCCTCCGTAGCGGCGAGCAGCGTCAACACCCTGCTTCTTGAGGCTCTGAGGGTGAAGTTGGGTGATCATCCCGCGGTCGCCGACGAACACGACCTGCGCGATCCCGAACTGGTCACCGACCGCGGCGACGGTGTCGGGAACTTTCTGCTGGTCGGTGATGTTGCCCTCGTGCACGCGCACACCGGGCCTAGCTGTCGGGTGTGGTCATCTCAAGCCCTGGGGTGTCTTCCCGGCCCTGCCTGAACAGCGCACGATGACAGGCCAACAACTACTCAACGAAGGAGCGGTCAGATGTTCACCAAGTTCCACACCACCAGTTCCCGTAAGGGGCGGCGCTTCGGCTTCGCCAATGCGGTGTCCCTACTCGCTCTGTTTCTCGCACTGAGCGGTGGCGCGTACGCTGCGCTCCAGCTGCCGGCCAATAGCGTGGGCACCTCGCAGATCAAGAACGGCGCCGTGACACTGAAGAAGATCAGCCACTCGGCGCAGCACGCGCTGAGGGGCGACACCGGCCCGCGGGGACCGAAGGGCGACCCGGGCACGTCGGTGTTCGCCAGTTCGGTCCCCTCGGGCAAGACGATCGCCGGGGCCTGGGGCGGGCGGTACATCGCGCCCCAGCTGGCATTCAACAACACCTACCTGATCTCGACCAGCTTCCCGGTCAAGGCGCCGGTGGGTCTGTCGGATGCAAACGTGAACGCGGCGCCCAACGCCGCAGCCGGCGACCCCGACCCGTCGTGCACGGGATCGGCTGACAATCCGACCGCACCCCGCGGCAAGGTCTGCGTGTACATCAGCCGCGCGAACAACGCCAGCGTGACCGGGTTCAGGCTCACCAACCCGGGCGTGAGCGGAACCTCACCCGGCGACGCGTACGGCTTCGTCGTGCGGATCCTCGACACCGGCACCGTGGGCAACACCGCCACGACCAACGCCGAGGGCACCTGGGCCTACACAGCCCCGTGACACGCCCCTGATGCGGACCAGGGCCGGTGCGCTCCAAGACTGGGAACACACCCAGTCGCGGAAACGCACCGGCCCAACCCGCAGATGGCGGGCACCACACCCGGACACGACACTGCGCCTGTCACCCCAGAAGGTCATGATTCCCCGAGCCCGACGTCCCGTCCTGTGAGACGCCGGGCGGCGGCATCGTGTCGATCACCTTGGGCTCCGACCCCGGGGGCACCTTGCAGATCGGGTCCGAGTTCGAGCTCGTGGCGCAGACGCCGAACAGGAACGGCTGCGGCGTCGGGGCGAAGCCGATCGACGCGGTCGTCGAATCTGACCCGAACGGCGATGGTGCGAGAGGCGGGTCCTCCCAGACCTGCTCGGGCTCGAGGCGCTGGCCGGAGGTCGCACTGAGGATGGCTTGCAGGAAGATCTCCGCCGTGGTCCGGTCGCCGCTCGCGATCGCGTCCTCGCCGCGCTCGCCACCCAGGACGGGCCACAGGTGGCCGGAGCCGGTGTCCGTTGTCGGCCACGGTGCGCCGGTCGGATGGCAGTTCGTCGGGTCGGGCTCGTAACAGTCCCCGTAGCCGTCCTCGGATCCCGGCGCGCTGGTGCCGTAGCGGTAGAAGCCGGGCCCGCTCGCCCGGGAACGTCTTGTCCTCGCTGGCCTTCACGACGTTGACGGATTCGTAGGACGCGCGCATCCCGGCCGGCGTGGTGCTCGCCGGGCGTCGCAGGCGGGCGTCGTAGCGCAGCCACTCCGCGGCGTAGTGCCGGTTGACGGCCTCGAAGCTCCGCGCCGCCGCGTCGTGCGCCACTGCGACAGCGTGATCGCCCGGTCGTGGCGAAACCCCAGCGCCAGCTCTACGGGCCGGCCGCTCTGGGGACGGACGCGTGCGGTCAGCGCGGTGTGCCCATCCGGAGCGTACGTATAGGAAGGTCAGATGGTGGTTGGCGTCGGGCATTGTGAGGCCGTCGCTCTGGGTCCCGGCGTAGCCGACACTTGCATCCGCGAGCCCGCCGGAGGAGTCGGGCGCCTCGAAGGTGGGGACCGCGTACGTACGGTTGACGGCGTTCGTCGTCGTATTCGTGTTGAACGCAACCGGAACCGTGCGGCCCACCTGAACGAACGCTCGCGCTGTTGGGCGCCGCGTTCTGGGAGCCGCCGCCGCCCGTCCCGCCCGCCAGCGGATCAAGCCGGACGCACACCTGGATGTTGTTGTCAGCGAGGAGCGAAGCGACCCCAGAACCGTAGAGCGGAGAGAGGTGTTTGCTGAACGCCGATCACAACCCGCCAGCAGCCGCTTCACCACCCCCGGCTCAAGACCAGGCGGCAGCGAGCGAACCGCAGATCCGCGACCGCGGGCACCGCCCACACAAGCGGCGTCTCGATCAACCCCTTCAGATACAGGTAGCGCAAGAACGACCGCAGCCTCGACGTCAGATACCTCGCTGCCGACACGCTCCGCTTCGGGCACTCGGCCGCCAAGAACACGCTCACCTCTGCGCCGCCCAACCGCTCCAGCCCCGAGCCGTCCGGACCCGCCCTGCCCATCAAGAACAACCGGGCGGCCGTCTCATAACGAGCGACCGGCAGCTCGGTCAGCCCGCGCTCATCACAAAGGGGAAGCGCGACACGAGTCATGGGGTGCCCTTCCCTGGTGGCGGGGCATGGCCGGTCACCAGGTCTTGACGCGCTCGACGGGGCGGCGGTGCTCGATTCGCAGTCGCATGTCGAGCACGACGCAGCCGTGTGGCATGCATCGGAC
>JADGPN010000509.1 GCA_017882465.1 Solirubrobacteraceae bacterium | reverse complement strand
GCCGGATGCTGCGTCGGTGATGGCCGAGGATCTTGATCGACTTGAGACGACGCGAACCCTACGCTGCCGCTTCTATGCGCTGCGTCCGGTTATGCGCTGCGGGCGATCTTGACCGCGTGTTTTCCCTGGTGAGAGTGATTTGGGGTGGCCAGTCGCAGCACATAATCAGAGGCCTTCGAGGAAGGCGAGGAGAGCGTCGGTTGGTCGGTATCTGCCGGGCTTGGCGCCGAGCGGCGCGATCCGATCGACGGCTCGTTGTTTGAGGGCGGGGTCGGTGTGCTGGTAGATGTAGGTGGTCTTGATGCTCTCGTGGCCGAGCCACAAGGCGATCGTCGCGATGTCGATGTCGCCGGCCCGGAGCAGCATTGCGTTGGTGTGTCGCAGCGTGTGCGGGCTGACTGGCTTGTAGTTCAGCGTCGGGCAGCTGGGCGCCGCTGTGGCGATGTGCTTGGTGAGTAGCTGACGGACGCCAGAGCGGGTTAGCGGCTGTCCTTGCCTGGTTGGGAACAGCGGGTCCTCCGGCTGGCCTTTGCGCTCCTTGAGCCACGTGCGAAGGACCGCGACAGTCTCGGGTGTCAGGGTCGTGGCGCGCCGTTTGCGACCCTTGCCCGTGACCTTGATGTGCGCGCCGTTGGTGAGGCTCACGTCGCCGACGGTGAGGGTGACCAGCTCGGTGACGCGCATCCCGGTCAGGACGGCGAGCAGCAGCAGCGCGTGGTCGCGCCGACCGAGCCAGGTGCCTCGGTCTGGCGCCGCGAGCAGTGCCTTGATCTCATCCTTGTTGAGGTAGGTGAGGCCGGGCCGTTGGTGGCGTTTGAACGGGATTGCCATCACCCGGCCGATCGTCGCGAGATGCTCGGGGTGGCGCAGGGCGGCGTACTTGTAGAGCGAGTGGATCGCCGCCAGCCTCGCGTTGCGGGTGCGGGGGCTGTTGCCGCGGTCCTGCTCGAGGTGGTTGAGGAATGCGCCGATCAGCTCGGCGTCGAGGTCGTCGATGTCCAGCTCGCACGGCTGCTTGCCGGTCCGCTGTGAGGCGAACGTGAGCAGCAGCCGGAACGTGTCGCGGTAGGCGGCGATCGTTTGCGGGCTTGAGTCGCGCTGGGTGATCATCCGCTCGGTGAACCAGGCTTGCAGCGTCGGTGCGATCAGTGTCATGCCAGCACCTCCGGCAGCCGCTCGAGGCGGGCGGCGATCAGCACCATCAGCTCTGGCACCGCCTGCAAGTACCAGTAGGTCGATTCAGGCTGGTCGTGGCCGAGGAACGTTGAGAGTTCGGGCATTCGCCGGTCGACGTCCTCGCCTGCTTGGATCCAGTCCAGCAGCGTGCGCACCGCCATCGTGTGCCTGAGATCGTGCGGTCTCGGACGCACGCGCTCGCCGGCTCCCTCAAGCCCGATCTGGCCGATCAGCGTCGCGAAGTAGTGGTTGAACTGCGGCTTGGTGAGCCGGGCTCCTCTGGTGTTGAGGAAGAACGCTTCGGACTGCAGCTGCGGCCAGCGACGGTCGCGCTGGCGGGCGTAGCTGCGCAGCGCCGTGGTCGCGGTCGGGTGTAGCGGCACCTCGCGCTGCTTGTGCTGGCGGGCTCGCACGTGCAGCGCGCCGTCCTTGAGATCGACGTCCTGGCGATCGAGGCCGAGCGCCTCGCCGAGCCTGAGCCCGGTGGTGGCCATCAGCCCGATCACCGTCTGGTAGCTGGCGGCGCGCAACGGTCCTGTCAGCTGCCCGGCGGCCTCGATCAGCGCTGTGATCTCGGTGGGCGAGTAGATGTATGGCGCCACCCGCGCGCGCCGCGCGCGCAAGAGCTCGATGGACGGGATCTCGGTTTCGGGGTCGAGCGTCGCCACATATCGGGCGAAGCAGCGCACGATCGTGAGCCGCTGGCTCCACTGGTGCGGATGCGCGTCCTGGGGCAGCCTGGCCCACATCACCGCCAGCTCGCTGGTGATCCGCTCAGCGCCAGCCCGCTCCATGAAACCGACGAACTTCTCCAAATGTTGTTCGGTCGCGTTGAGCTGGAACCCGAGCCGGCGACGGATCCGCAGGTATTCCTCAAGCGTCTGCCGCAGCGAGGTCATGCCGCGCCGCCTTCCGGCCATGGCCGCGCGAGCCGCCGGAGCGTCTTGCGATCGACCTTCGCGTAGCGCGCGGTGGTGCGTGGCTCCTGGTGGCGCAGCACCTCGCCGATCTCCACCAGCGTGGCGCCGCCCCTGAGCATCTCGATCGCGGCGGTATGTCTGAGCGCGTGCGAGCCGACCGACGGCACCCCTGCTCGCTTGCACGCCGCGCGCACGATCCCCGAGACGGCGCTTCCGCGGATCGTGCCCGTCGGCGCGACCACGCGCAAGAACAATGCTCGCTCCCCGGTCCGCGGGCGGCGCCGCAGATAGGAGACGATCGCCTCGCCGACATCGGCGGGCAGCGGCAACCGCTCCTGGCGACGCCCCTTGCCATTGCGAACAAGCAGTTCGCCCGTGCGCCAGTCGATGTCATCCAGCGTGATCGCCGCGACCTCGCCGGCTCGCAACCCCAACCTGAACAGCAACAGCAAAACCGCGTAATCGCGGCGACCGACCGTCCGCCGCCGATCACAGCTCTCAACCAGCCGCTTCACCACCGCCACCTCCAGCCCGCGCGGAAGCGACCGGTCCCGCAGGTCCGCCACCGCCGGCACTGCCCACACCAGCGGATTCGGGATCCGGCCCGTCAAATACAGCCAGCGAAGCAGCGACCGCAGCCCACACAGCAGATACCTCGCAGACGACACGCTGCGCTTCGGGCACTCCGCCGCCAAGAAGAGGCTCACGTCCGCGCCGCTCAGCCGCCCGAGTCCCGACCTGTCCGGGGACATCCTGCCCGACAGGAACAGCCGTGCCGCCGGCACATAGCGAGCGCACACTGTGCGCTCGACCAGCCCCCGCTCCACGAGCAGATACCGGCCAAACTCAGCCAGCAGCCGCTCGAGCGGATCGTCCACCACCACCGACCCTGTGGCCGCGGCCGGCGCCACCCCCAGTTCGCGCAGATACCCCAACGGCAGCATCGTGCTCCTCACCGACAGCCACGTCGAATAGCCGGCAGTCTGTCGAGCCGCCGAGAACGCCTCCACAAGCTCCAGCGACAACTCGCCAGGCGACAGCCCACCGCGCTCAAGCCACCGACTGAGCAGCTCGAATTGCCACAACCGGTGAGCGACCGTCCACCGTGAATACCCCCGGGCCGCCAACCACGACCCATAGTCCGCCGCATACCTTGCGAGCGGCCCCGAAGCCACCGGCACCCACAACCGTGACGCCATCAGCGCCTCCCGTCAAATCGAAGAACCAAGGACGGGAAGCCTCGTCGCAACGAGGCCGATTATGTGCTGAAACTCAACACCCTAAACGGCCCTGAGCAGGTAAAACACCACCTCACCACGACCCCCAGCGCATAACCGGACGCAGCGCATAGAAGCGGCAGCGTAGGGTTCGCGTCGTCTCAAGTCGATCAAGATCCTCGGCCATCACCGACGCAGCATCCGGC